>NZ_JAELTL010000290.1:0-255 GCF_016428815.1 Serratia sp. ASV30
CCCCCCCCCCCCCCCCCCCCCCCCCCCCCCCCCCCCCCCCCCCCCCCCCCCCCCCCCCCCCCCCCCCCCCCCCCCCCCCCCCCCCCCCCCCCCCCCCCCCCCCCCCCCCCCCTTTTTCAAGCAGAAGCCGGCATACGAGATGATACCTCCTGTCTCGTGGGCTCGGAGATGTGTATAAGAGACAGCTTAAAGACTACGTGATATCACCTTCATAAGAGTGATATGCACTTTCATGTCAGCGGCTCACTCCCTCCG
>NZ_JAELTL010000291.1:0-255 GCF_016428815.1 Serratia sp. ASV30
GTCCAGACTCCTACGGGAGGCAGCAGTGGGGAATATTGCACAATGGGCGCAAGCCTGATGCAGCCATGCCGCGTGTGTGAAGAAGGCCTTCGGGTTGTAAAGCACTTTCAGCGAGGAGGAAGGGTTCAGTGTTAATAGCACCGTTCATTGACGTTACTCGCAGAAGAAGCACCGGCTAACTCCGTGCCAGCAGCCGCGGTAATACGGAGGGTGCAAGCGTTAATCGGAATTACTGGGCGTAAAGCGCACGCAGGC
>NZ_JAELTL010000292.1:0-255 GCF_016428815.1 Serratia sp. ASV30
GGATTGCGAAACGCAAGCCTTGGTCCATCGCGATTGGGTGGATCAGGGTAACAACCATGTTCACGTTATCGCCTGGCATTACCATCTCTACGCCTTCTGGCAGTTCGATGGTACCGGTCACGTCAGTTGTACGGAAGTAGAACTGTGGACGGTAGCCTTTGAAGAATGGAGTATGACGACCACCTTCTTCTTTGCTCAGGATATACACTTCTGAATCGAACTGAGTGTGTGGCTTGATGGAACCTGGTTTAGCCA
>NZ_JAELTL010000293.1:0-255 GCF_016428815.1 Serratia sp. ASV30
CACTGGTGTTCGGGTTGTCATGCCAATGGCACTGCCCGGTAGCTAAGTGCGGAAAAGATAAGCGCTGAAAGCATCTAAGCGCGAAACTTGCCTCGAGATGAGTCTTCCCTGGGCCTTTAAGGCCCCTAAAGGAACGTTTAAGACTAAGACGTTGATAGGCTGGGTGTGTAAGTGCAGCGATGCATTGAGCTAACCAGTACTAATGATCCGTGAGGCTTAACCTTACAACACCAAAGGTGTTTTAGAGTAGACGAC
>NZ_JAELTL010000294.1:0-254 GCF_016428815.1 Serratia sp. ASV30
TTGGGTCAAAGGTGCCACCGAAAAAGGCGTGCAGGGTATGTGGATGTTGCGGGCTAGTAGGCATCGCTGATACTCGTGGCCAGAGGTTTGCCGCAAAGCAGCATCGACAGGGTTTCCAGCTCTGGCCCTGTCTCTTATACACATCTCCGAGCCCACGAGACAGGAGGTATCATCTCGTATGCCGTCTTCTGCGTGAAAAGGGGGGGGGGGGGGGGGGGGGGGGGGGGGGGGGGGGGGGGGGGGGGGGGGGGGGG
>NZ_JAELTL010000295.1:0-254 GCF_016428815.1 Serratia sp. ASV30
AAGTGTTCATCAGGTACTCGATCGGTACTGCGGAAGAGGGGGGGAGATTAGTCACCCAAACCTGAGTGGTGTGAAACAGCCAGGCCGATCGGGTACTATGGCGGTTCTATGCCAGCCGGTATACAGGCTGTCTCTTATACACATCTCCGAGCCCACGAGACAGGAGGTATCATCGCGTATGCCGTCTTCTGCTTGAAAAAGGGGGGGGGGGGGGGGGGGGGGGGGGGGGGGGGGGGGGGGGGGGGGGGGGGGGG
>NZ_JAELTL010000040.1:0-53184 GCF_016428815.1 Serratia sp. ASV30
CCCCCCCCCCCCCCCCCCCCCCCCCCCCCCCCCCCCCCCCCCCCCCCCCCCCTTTTTAGATGTGTATAAGAGACAGGTATAGCAACATAAAGTACGCCTATGCGATTATGAGCAAACGCAATCCTGCCGATTTTGCCATAATTTCCAACAGAACAGAATGGTTTGAATTTTATACCGCCAATAACTATCAATTTATCGATCCGGTCCTCATTACCGCTTCCCACCGGGTAACCCCTTTTTCCTGGGATGAGAATATCGTGATCCGATCCGGGTTAAAGTTGCCCAAGATTTTTGATATGGCCAAAAACTATAATGTCATCAATGGCTATACGTTAGTACTTCACGATCACAATAATAACTTAGTGGTACTATCATTGATCATGGATGACTCCTGTGATGAAAATATCGAAGAGTCGATCAAAGAAAACCAACATAAGCTGCAGATGCTGCTGATCACCGCCCACGATAAATTAACCGCGCTGTATCACGAGTTAAATAACACCAGTGATTTTGACAAGGTCAGCCAAAAAGAGCTGTTCTCCAAACGCGAAAATGAGATCCTTTACTGGGCAAGCATGGGGAAATCCTATCAGGAAATCGCGCTTATCTTAGGGATCAAGCTCACCACAGTAAAATATCATATTGGCAACGTGGTCAAAAAATTAGGCGTTACCAACGCCAAGCATGCCATCAGGCTTGGCGTCGAGCTGAAGCTCATCAGACCGGTGCTTCCCGATCGGGAATGACAGTGGCCAGTTGTTTAAGGCAGCGTTACGGCCTGGTGATTTCTGATTGATGCGGTCGGTCATGATTTGCTGATTATGGCTATCTACCGGCATATAAATCAGATAAATATTCTGTTTCTTTTCCGACAGACCGGTTTCAACAATGGAAATCTGCCAGCCAGAGCGTTGGAAAATGATCATCATCGGATGGCTGACAATCGCATAGATACCTTCATAGCCACGATTTCGTGCGTAGTTAATCATCGACAAGAACAGCATTGAGCTAATCGGGTATTGCCGTAACTGTAGTTCTTGTATCCGCGACTTATCAATGAATAAACGGCTGGCTTCGATAAAGTTGCCATCGGGCAGGTTTAACTTAGGGAAATAAGGTTTGAACGTGTCGATGATCATCGTTGGGTATTGGGTTTCTATAAACCGCAGGCTACAGACGATCAGCCCCTGATAAACACCAAATAGATAGGTGGTGTTTTTATTATCGTAAGCATCAAACTCCATATTTCTTTCGCAGTTTACAATCCAATTTAGGCGATCTTTAAAGGTGGTCTTTCTGAGGGAGAATAATTCATTGGATCTATTATCTGGCAATAAATTATAATCCACATCAAAGAACTCTATCATTTTCATCTTTCCCTAATAAATTTTTAAACTTTACTTTACATGATGCCATTATCTTTGCTCTGCGGACGATCGTATCAGAGCCAATTCAAGAAGCAATGAATAATGCCTGGCTGGAAAATCATCATGATTTCAGGTAAGGGTTATAAGCATTTGGTCTGGAATAACGGTGTTTAATACCACTATACCCGAAGCCTGAGGCAGGTGGAGAGGCATGCAGGTTAGCAACCGTTGGGCTTATGGATGCGCGATTGCGAGCTCCACGGACGGATTTACGGCGTTTCGGCGTTCTGCATGACTCCCACCTGTTGTACTATTCGCCACAGCCATTTAGGCAGGCTATCAACCCGATCTCTTCCTAACTGGCCGCGAAGCGCGCTTTTTTCACGAAGATTGACACTTGCTGCGGGATTCTGGCTGTATATCTTACGGTCAACGGGTATACTGACCCATTCTGTTAAATCCACTTGTATCGCGTGCGAAATCAACATGCAAAAGTTTGATACCAAGACCTTTCAGGGTCTGATCCTGACACTACAGGACTATTGGGCGCGCCAGGGCTGCACCATCGTGCAACCGCTGGACATGGAAGTTGGCGCGGGGACATCCCACCCGATGACCTGCCTGCGTGCACTGGGCCCGGAGCCAATGGCCACCGCCTATGTGCAACCTTCACGCCGCCCAACCGACGGCCGTTACGGGGAAAACCCGAACCGCCTGCAGCATTACTACCAATTCCAGGTGGTGATTAAGCCATCGCCAGAAAACATTCAGGAACTCTACCTGGGTTCCTTGAAGGAACTGGGTCTGGATCCGACCATCCACGATATCCGCTTTGTGGAAGACAACTGGGAAAACCCGACGCTCGGCGCCTGGGGTCTGGGTTGGGAAGTGTGGTTAAACGGCATGGAAGTCACGCAGTTTACCTATTTCCAGCAGGTTGGCGGTATGGAGTGCAAACCGGTCACCGGTGAGATCACCTACGGTCTGGAACGCCTGGCGATGTATATCCAGGGCGTGGACAGCGTCTACGATCTGGTGTGGAGCAACGGCCCGTTGGGCGTTACCACCTACGGCGACGTGTTCCATCAGAACGAAGTGGAGCAGTCCACCTATAACTTCGAATACGCCGATGTCGATTTCCTGTTCTCCTGCTTCGAGCAGTATGAGAAGGAAGCGCAAACGCTGCTGGCATTGGAGAAACCGCTGCCGCTGCCGGCTTATGAACGTATCCTCAAGGCTGCTCATACTTTCAACCTGTTGGATGCACGCAAGGCGATCTCGGTTACCGAGCGTCAGCGCTATATTCTGCGTATTCGCACGCTGACCAAAGCCGTTGCCGAGGCCTACTACGCTTCCCGCGAAGCGCTGGGCTTCCCAATGTGTAACAAGAAGTAGAGGCAGCTATGACACAACAGACTTTCCTGGTGGAAATCGGCACGGAAGAGCTGCCGCCGAAGGCTCTTCGCTCACTGGCAGAAGCCTTTGCTGCCAACTTTACCGCTGAGCTGGACAACGCTGGCCTGGAACATGGCGAAGTGAAGTGGTTTGCCGCTCCGCGCCGCCTGGCGTTGAAAGTGGCGGATTTGAGTGCTGCGCAGGCCGATCGTGAAGTTGAAAAACGTGGTCCAGCCATTGCTCAGGCGTTCGATGCCGAAGGCAAACCGAGCAAAGCGGCCGAAGGTTGGGCGCGTGGCTGTGGTATTACCGTCGATCAGGCCGAGCGCCTGGTGACCGATAAAGGCGAATGGCTGCTGTATCGCGCCCATGTGCCAGGCCAATCTGCCCAGCAACTGCTGGCCGGTATGGTGAGCACCGCGCTGTCCAAACTGCCAATCCCGAAACTGATGCGCTGGGGCGATAAAGAAACCCAGTTCGTCCGCCCTGTGCATACCGTGACCATGCTGCTGGGTGCAGAACTGATCCCTGGTACCGTGCTGGGTATCGACTCAGCCCGCACTATTCGCGGCCACCGCTTTATGGGTGAAGCCGAATTCACCATCGATAACGCCGATCAATACCCGCAGATCCTGTTGGAGCGCGGCAAAGTGGTGGCGGATTATCAAACCCGTAAAGCGTTGATCAAGCGCGATGCCGAGTTGGCTGCACAACAGATTGGCGGTAAAGCCGATCTGAGCGAGAGCCTGCTGGAAGAGGTTACCTCGTTGGTCGAATGGCCAGTGGTGCTGACCGCCAAGTTCGAAGAGAAATTCCTGGCGGTGCCTGCGGAAGCGCTGGTGTACACCATGAAGGGCGATCAGAAGTATTTCCCGGTGTATGACGCCGCGGGCAAACTGCTGCCAAACTTTATCTTCGTCGCCAATATCGAGTCGAAAGATCCGCAGCAAATCATCTCCGGTAACGAGAAGGTGGTGCGCCCACGTCTGGCAGATGCCGAATTCTTCTTCAATACCGACCGCAAGCAACGTCTGGAAGACAACCTGCCGCGTCTGGAAACCGTGCTGTTCCAACAGCAACTGGGCACCCTGCGCGCCAAGACCGACCGTATTCAGGCCATGGCGGGCTGGATCGCCGGCCAGATCGGGGCTGATGTCAACCACGCTACGCGTGCGGGGCTACTGTCTAAGTGCGATCTGATGACCAACATGGTGTTCGAATTCACCGACACCCAAGGCGTCATGGGCATGCACTATGCGCGCCACGACGGTGAAGCCGAAGACGTGGCAGTGGCGTTGAACGAACAGTACCAGCCACGCTTTGCCGGTGATGAACTGCCGCAATCGTTGGTGGCCTGCTCGTTGGCGATTGCCGACAAGATGGACACTCTGGCCGGGATCTTCGGCATCGGGCAACATCCAAAAGGTGATAAAGACCCGTTCGCACTGCGCCGTGCTGCGCTGGGCGTGCTGCGTATTATCGTTGAGAAAAACCTGCCGCTGGATCTGCAAACCCTGACCGAAGAAGCTGTCCGCCTGTATGGTGACAAGCTGACCAACGCCAAGGTGGTGGACGAGGTTGTCGACTTTATGCTGGGCCGTTTCCGCGCCTGGTATCAGGAAGAAGGCCATGCGGTGGATACCATCCAGGCCGTATTGGCACGTCGTCCAACCAAGCCAGCCGACTTCGATGCGCGGGTAAAAGCGGTGACGCATTTCCGTACGCTGGAAGCAGCAGCGGCATTGGCGGCGGCCAACAAGCGCGTTTCCAATATCCTGGCCAAATCCAACGATACGCTGCTGGACCAGGTCCACGCTTCGGTATTGAAAGAACCGGCCGAGCTGAAGTTGGCAACCCACTTGGTGGTGCTGCGCGATAAGCTGCAACCGTTCTTCGCCGAAGGCCGCTACCAGGAAGCGCTGGTAGAACTGGCCGCACTGCGTGAAACCGTGGATGCGTTCTTCGACAGCGTGATGGTGATGGCAGAAGATGAAGCGGTGCGCGTGAACCGCCTGACGTTGCTGAGCAAGCTGCGTGAGCTGTTCCTGCAGGTCGCGGATATCTCCGTGCTGCAATAATGGTGTAAAGCCCAAGAAAAAGCGCCTGCGGGCGCTTTTTCATCTCTGATGGCGGCAGCGAAACGATAGGTTATTCTGAGTACCTCGCATAATCACATTTCGTATCGCTGGCAGTTGATCTATTCTTTAGACGCACGGAGGGCGGCAGACGGCATGGAATCTGATAAAAGACACGTTTATAACAGGAGTTATGTCACATGGCTGTAGGGATCCAGAGCAGAAGTTTCGCGCGTTGGCTGGCACCGGTGTTGGCATTGTTGGTGGTTATGCAACTGACCGCCTGCGGCGATAAAGAGCCGGAGCAGCGCAAGGCATTCGTTGATTACTTACAGAATACGGTCATGCGCAGTGGCGTACATATCCCGACGTTGAGCGAAGATCAGAAACAGAAATTCGGTGCTTATACCGGCGATTACGCCATTCTGGTGGGTTTTTCCCAGCAGTTGACGAAGTCGGTGGACGCCAGCCTGACCCCAGCGCTGGAGCAGGTTAATCAGATCCGCACCGCGCAGGACTACATGAGCAAGCGCGATAGCCTGCAACAGTCAATTGGCGCGTTAAACCTGCTGGGCCAGCAGATCCAGACTGCCAAGGCGCAGGCAGATACCGCTCGTGCGGCGCTGAAACAGCCGGACGATTTGAAAGCGGTATACAACCAGGTGTATGACAAGATCGTTACTGCACCGGCCAATGCGCTGATGCCAGCGATCCCAACCACCGCCGGTTTTGTCCAGGATCTGGTACAGGTAGGGGATTTCCTACAGGCACAGGGCAATCAGGTCAGCTTCAACAACGGCGGCGTGCAGTTCCGTACCCAACAGCAGGCGACGCAGTACAACACCATGATGTCCAATCTGGTGGCCAAACAGCAGGACTTGCTGAACGCACAGAAAACCGTGCAGGCGGTAATGCAGTAACCTTCGTTCTAAACAATGTATGTGGGCCAGCGTTTGGTACCACATACATTATTCCGCTTTTTTCCAACTCCTTGCCCCTCCCTCCCCCACGTATTTTCTGTACTACACTTCACTTATTCATCACATCTCTTAATGTAGTTTTCTTTCATCCACGTCATGGTTATTTCCCGACGGTGTGGATGCCCACAGGGAAGATGCCATTTCAGGCCACGGCACGATGGTCGGATGTAAAATAAATTGTGATGTTTGTCACATTTCAAAAACAAACAGCAGAGATGAAAGTGTGATTAAATTCACGTTTTTGTCGCATTTTGCCGGTATATCTTCTCGTTGTATTTTTTTTACACCGGATAAATGTGATGAATGTCACTAAATTCACCGGGGTATAGGGGCAATGTTAGTGATGGCGATCACAAAAATTCCGTGAAGTTCGCGTAGTAAAAAGAGCGTGGTAGAGTCCGTTTCGCAAACAGCATCAACAGGGCTAGAACGTTACAACAATTATCGCGCGCTCTTATTGTCAGCGCGTAACAATAGGGGTGTGTTTATGTTTTCACCAGACATCAAGGTTAAAGTGCAAAACTTTGGCCGTTTCCTGAGTAATATGGTGATGCCCAACATTGGCGCATTCATCGCCTGGGGTATCATCACTGCGCTATTCATTCCTACCGGCTGGCTGCCAAACGAGACGTTAGCCAAGCTGGTTGGGCCAATGATCACCTACCTGCTGCCACTGCTGATCGGTTATACCGGCGGTAAACTGGTGGGCGGTGAGCGTGGCGGCGTGGTCGGTGCCATCACCACCATGGGCGTGATCGTCGGTGCAGACATGCCGATGTTCCTGGGCTCCATGATTGCAGGCCCGTTGGGCGGCTGGGCGATCAAGCATTTTGACCGTTGGGTCGACGGCAAGATCAAGAGCGGCTTCGAGATGTTGGTCAACAACTTCTCCGCTGGCATCATCGGTATGCTGTTGGCAATCCTGGCCTTTATGGGTATCGGGCCATTGGTCGAAGCGATATCCAAAGTGCTGGCGGCTGGCGTGCATATCATGGTGGTCAACAACCTGCTGCCATTGACCTCGATCTTCGTTGAACCGGCGAAAATCCTGTTCCTGAACAACGCCATCAACCACGGCATCTTCTCACCGCTGGGTATCCAGCAGGCGACGGAAACCGGTAAATCGATCTTCTTCCTGATCGAAGCCAACCCAGGCCCAGGTTTGGGCGTGCTGATGGCCTATATGTTCTTCGGCCGTGGCAGTGCCAAGCAGTCTGCTGGCGGTGCGGCGATCATCCACTTCTTGGGTGGTATCCACGAAATCTACTTCCCATACGTGCTGATGAATCCTCGCCTGATCCTGGCGGTTATTCTGGGCGGTATGACCGGTGTATTCACCCTGACTCTGCTGAACGGCGGTCTGGTATCTCCTGCTTCCCCTGGTTCTATTCTGGCAGTGCTGGCAATGACGCCAAAAGGTGCCTACTTCGCCAACCTGGCGGCGGTATTTGCGGCGTTCCTGGTCTCCTTCGTGGTCTCATCTTTCCTGTTGAAAACCTCAAAAGTGAAAGAGGAAGACGATCTGGAAGAGGCGACCCGCCGTATCCAGGACATGAAAGCCCAGTCTAAAGGTGGTGCCGCGGTAAACGCAGCGGTAGACGGCGATCTGAGCACCGTGCGTAAAATCATCGTAGCTTGCGATGCGGGTATGGGCTCCAGCGCCATGGGTGCCGGCGTGCTGCGCAAGAAAGTGGCGGACGCGGGGCTGAAGAATATCTCCGTAACCAATAGCGCGATCAACAGCCTGCCGGAAGATGTGGATCTGGTGATCACTCACCGCGATCTGACCGAGCGTGCGATGCGCCATGCGCCGCAGGCCCAGCACATCTCGCTGACCAACTTCCTGGACAGCCATCTGTACAGTGATTTGACCGCCCGTCTGGTGGCCGCTAACAAGACCAGCGAAACCGAGCAGAAGGTTATCTCCACCCTGGATGACAGCTTTGACGCCAGCGAACAGAACCTGTTCAAACTGGGTGAAAGCAACGTGTTCCTCGGCTTGCAGGCCATTGATAAAGAGCAGGCCATTCGCTTTGCCGGTGAGCAACTGGTGAAGGGCGGCTATGTCGAGCCAGAATATGTTCCGGCCATGTTGGAACGTGAAAAACTGACCTCTACCTATCTGGGCGAATCCATTGCCGTGCCGCATGGCACCATTGAAGCCAAAGACCGCGTACTGCGCACCGGCGTAGTGTTCTGCCAGTATCCGCAGGGCGTACGTTTCGGTGACGAAGAGGATGAAGTTGCACGCCTGGTTATCGGTATCGCGGCGCGTAACAACGAGCATATCCAGGTGATCACCAGCCTGACCAATGCGTTGGATGATGAAACCGTCATCGAGCGGCTGGCGAATACCACCAGCGTCCAGGAAGTGTTGGATTTGCTGGGCGGTAAGAAGGCCTGATAACAGAATTATTTTAAAGGGTGCAGCTTGCTGCACCTTTCTACATTTAAGAAAGGGTGGAATATGAAAGCATTACACTTCGGAGCCGGTAATATTGGCCGTGGCTTTATTGGCAAACTGCTTGCCGACGCGCACGCCGAACTGACTTTTGCTGACGTTAACCAGACGGTGCTGGACGCGTTGAACCAACGCAAAAGCTACCAGGTGCATGTGGTGGGTGAGCAGGCGCGCGTTGAAGAGGTGAATAACGTCAGTGCTGTTAACAGCGGTAGCGAAGAGGCGGTGGCCCTGATTGCCCAGGCCGATATCGTCACGACCGCCGTTGGTCCGCAGATCCTCGCCAGAATCGCCGGGACTATCGCCAAAGGCCTGACCCTGCGCCATCAGCAAGGCAATACTCAGCCGCTGAATATCATCGCCTGTGAAAACATGGTGCGTGGCACCAGCCAGCTCAAACAGCACGTATTCGACGCACTGCCACAGGATGAACAGGCCTGGGTTGAGCAGCATATCGGTTTTGTCGATTCCGCTGTAGACCGTATCGTGCCGCCAGCCGAGGCGGGCAGCAACGATCCGCTGGAAGTGACGGTGGAAACCTTCAGCGAGTGGATCGTCGATCAGACCCAATTCAAGGGTCAACCGCCAGCCATCGCCGGCATGGAACTGACCGACAACCTGATGGCGTTTGTTGAGCGTAAGCTGTTCACCCTCAATACCGGCCATGCGATCACCGCCTACCTGGGCCAGCGCGCCAAGCTGCTGACCATTCGTGATGCGATCCTCGATCCGGTCATCCGCCAGGTGGTCAAAGGGGCAATGGAAGAGAGCGGTGCGGTGCTGATCAAGCGCTACGGTTTTGACGCCGACAAGCATGCAGCCTATATCAACAAAATCCTGTCCCGCTTCGAAAACCCGTATCTGCACGATGACGTAGAGCGCGTAGGCCGTCAGCCGTTGCGCAAACTGAGTGCGGGCGATCGCCTGATCAAGCCGCTGTTGGGCACGTTGGAATACGGCTTGCCGCACGCCAACCTGATCAAGGGGATTGCCGCCGCCATGAGCTACCGCAGCGAGCAGGACCCACAGGCACAAGAACTGGTAGACTTACTGACAAAGCTGGGTCCAAAAGCCGCGCTGGCGCAAATTTCCGGTTTACCGGCCGACAGCAAGGTTGTGGAAGAGGCGGTTGCTGTGTATAACGCCTTGCAGTAAACGCTGTGATATCAAACCAGTGTAAGCAAACTCATTCCCTTTCCCCACGGATAAGGGGTAGGGTGAGGGGGCAAGGCGTCTTTGCCCCCCATTCGGGCTCACTCCCTGCGGTTAACGGGGAGCGCCCGAGTGACCACACCACCCACGCGATTCGAAAAGCGAAGATGATCGAGACACAGGCATTCGAAAACAAGGTTCTGGAAAAGCTGAACGCTGGCAAGACGGTGCGCAGTTTTCTGATTGCAGCGGTCGAGCTGTTGGCAGAAGCGCTTAACGTCCTGGTGGTGCAGGTTTTCCGTAAAGATGACTATGCGGTGAAATATGCCGTCGAACCTCTGTTGTCCGGTGCCGGGCCGCTTGGTGAACTTTCGGTTCGTCTGAAGCTGATGTACGGGCTGGGGGTGATTTCCCGCCACGAATACGAAGATGCCGAACTGCTGATGGCGATGCGTGAAGAGCTGAACCACGACGGTTCGGAATATCGCTTTATTGATGATGAGATACTCGGCCCCTTCGGTGAGCTCCACTGCGTCAGCGCTTTGCCGCCGGTTCCCACTTTTCTACAGCCCGGCGAGGCGGATGAATCGTTGATCGCCATGCAACACCAGCGTTACCAGCAGATGGTACGCTCCACCATGGTGCTGTCGATTACCGAACTGCTGGCGGAAATCGGCGCCAAACAGCCCTCTCGGCTCTCCCCGCTCGGTGCTCAAAAGCCTTAAGCCATCAGCGTCCGCCATTCGTCAAACAGCAGCCATAACGCGGTTGCTGCCATTAAGCCCGCCATCACGCCGTTAAATAACCGCAGTTTCCAGGTCACACGCAGAGCGTGGCGTAGCCGATCGCCCATCAACGCCCAAATCAAGATGCAGGGGATATTCACCGCGGTGAAGCCTGCAATGGTTAAAAGCGTTTGATGTAGCGACGCTCCCTCATGAGGCGTGAACAGGATTGCCACGTTGATAGCCATCAGCCAGGCTTTCGGGTTGACCGCCTGGAACAAGGCTCCGCCAATAAAGTGCATTGGCCGCGTCTGCTGTTTTGCATCCGGTGAGGCCGCCTTATACAGTTTCCACGATAGCCACAGCAGGTACGCACAGCCCATTACCGCCAGCGGAAAGCGGATGGTATCGGCCCAGTTAAGGATCAGCGCCAGCAATAGCGTGGTGAGGGCTAACTGTGTTGCACAGCCCAGGCTGATACCAAACACCATCGGCAGGGTACGCCGCAGGCCGAAATTGACGCCGGACGAGGCGAGCAGCAGGTTATTGGGGCCAGGAGTAATCGACATCACGGTCACGTAACTGATAAAAGCAGAGTCCAGCATAAGGTTTTTCCATACATGATTGGGGGGTGATCATCAGCATAAGGGCTATGGGGTGATGGTGACAGAACCAGAAATAAGCTATTGTCATGGTTACAGTTACGCTTATTTATAACTGTACCCATTGCCTGGAGAGAAATTGTGACCCTGCTCGACGAGATCCCGGAAACCCGCTACCTGCAACTGGCGGAGACATTATCTGCCGCTATCCACCGTGGCACTTTACCGCCCGGTAGCCGCCTGCCTTCGGTGCGCCGCTGCGCACAGAGCCACAGCGTCAGCATCAATACCGTGGTGGCAGCCTATCGCCAGTTGGAAGACCGGGGGCTGATCGAGGCACGGCCACAGTCTGGTTTTTACGTGCGGGCGACCTTGCCTGCGTTGAAAACGGCGTCGGCACCCAGCAACCGGGTAGAGCAACCGGCGGATGATGTGCTGGCCCTGATCGATACGGTTTTCGCCGCCCAGCAGAACCCGGCCTTCACCAATTTGTCGCTCGCCTGCCCGCAAACCGTGGATTTTTATCCCGGTGGCAAGCTGGGGCGGATGTTGTCATCGCAGTTACGCCGCCAGCCTAATCTGATTGGTCAATACGCTTTGCCGCCGGGCAGTCTGCGGTTGCGTCAACAGATCGTCCGGCGCTCGATGACGTTGGGCATGTTGCTGGAGCCGAATGACATCACGCTGACGCACGGTTGCATGGAAGCCTTGCAGCTGGCGCTCAGGGTGACCACCAAGCCGGGCGACTGCGTGGGGTTGGAGTCGCCTACCTATTTTTACCTGTTGCCGCTGCTCGCCAGCCTGGGGTTGAAAGCGCTGGAAATCCCCACCGACCCGCAGCATGGCCTGTCGCTGGATGCGCTGGAGTTGCTGCTGCAGGAGAAACGGCTGAATGCGGTCATCGCCATGCCGACGATACAGAATCCGCTGGGCTGCACCATGCCGCTGGCGTCGAAAAAACGGCTGGCACGCTTGATGAACGATCATCAAGTGCCGCTGATCGAAGATGGGCTGTATGCCGAGCTGCAATTTGGCAGCGCGCTCAGCCCGGCGGTGAAGGCGTTCGATAGCGACGGCTGGGTACTGTTTTGCTCCAGCTTCACTAAAACGCTGGCACCGGATTTCCGCATCGGCTGGGTGGTCGGCGGGCGGTTCAGTGATGCGCTGCGCAAGCTGAAGGCGGTGTCTTCGATGTCGGAGTCGCACTTGTTGTCAGAGACGCTGGCCATGTTCCTGGAGGCGGGGGGATACGATCATCATCTGCGCAATTTGCGCAAACGCTATGCGGCGCAGGTGGAAGAGGCCAGGGCGCTGATTGCCCGCCATTTCCCGTGCGGGACAAGAGCTACCCAGCCTGCCGGTGGGTTTGTGTTCTGGGTGGAGTTCCCACCAGGGGTGGACACGGTGACGCTGTTCCATCAGTTGCTGGATGAGCAGATCTGTCTGACGCCCGGTACGCTATATTCTCCAAGCGGGCGTTATCATAACGGGCTGCGCCTCTCCTGCTGCTATCCATTTAACGCCCGTTATACCCAGGCGCTGGCGCGGGTGGGGGCAAAAGCCTGTGAGATGAGCGGCCTGCCTGCGGGAATTGCGCAAGGTGAGGAGTAACCTGCCGTGCATTTTGCTACACTAGCGAAATATTTTTTACGCCATAGAACAAAACAGGCCAGAGACGATGAAAGAGAAAGAAAAAGCCGAGATTAAGCGCCTGAGCGATTTGCTGGACGCACTGAACCACAAAGACACCGTGGTGATCCAGCAGGGTAACACCGACCTGATTGCGCAACATCTCAAAGAAAAAGAGAAGTTGAAGACCGAGATTGAGCGCCTGAAAAACGTGCGCGTGGAAAAACTGAGTGCGGAAGCGCAGAAGTTGAGCCAGCTGCCATTCAGCCGTGAGATCACCAAGAAAGAGCAGGCGGATATGGGCACGCTGAAGAAAAGCGCCCGTGGCCTGATCGTGGTGCACCCAATGACCGCACTTGGCCGCGAGATGGGCCTGAAAGTGGTTACCGGCTACGCCAAAAAAGCGTTCTGATAACCAGCCCCGGAGAACATCGTCTTAGCCTGACGAAGTTCTCCGGGTTGTTTTATCCGGCTTTAGTCGTAAAGAACGCGCAGGTCTGGTAAGGCACCGTGAGCGTTTCCTTCCCCCGCAGCTCCTCTTCCTCTGCCACCAGTTGGCGGATTTGTTCGATCACCTGTTCCTGCTGTCGTTGCGGCAACGCGGCGATAAAGCTGGTGGATCGCACACGGTTATAAATCACATCCTCCGGCGCTCCGCTATGCCCCAGCATAAACACCTGTTCCTGCAGCTGGGCAAAACCCGGGTAAGGAAACAGCCTGCGCCATTCACCGGTATAAAAACGCGGCGCATCCCCTTCGTGGCGATCGACTATCTGATTGAGTTTGCGTACCCAGCCAACCCGCGCATCGCGCATATTCCACACCAGGCCAAGTTTGCCGCCGGGTTTCAGCACGCGCTGAATTTCCGCCAGCGCCTGACGTGTGGCAAACCAGTGAAAGGACTGCGCGCACACCACGGCATCCACAGACTCATCCGGCAGCGGGAGTGATTCGGCGGTACCTGCCAGCGTTTTCACCTGAGGGAATGCCGCCGCCAGCTTTTCCAGCATCTGCGCCACCGGTTCAACGGCGATGACGTTGGCACCGGTCTCCAGTAGACGCGGAGTGAACTTGCCGGTGCCTGCACCCAGATCTATGACGGTCTTACCGGGCTGTAGCTCGAGTACCTCACGCAGCCAAACGGTGATTTCCGCCGGATAATCCGGGCGGCCTAAAACGTAGCGATCCGCATTGGCCTGATAGCCAGCCGCAGCCGCGTGATGAATGGAATGAGGTGATGTAGCCATAACGCAGCTCCCTAATCCAGGTCGATAGATGTCTTCTGCCTGGTGCCGATTAACGGCCAAGCAGACGGCGGTTGAGGTCTTCGATTTTGCCGCTGGTGATGCGCGTCAGCATGGTTTTGCTCCAGCTGGCCGACAGCCCCGCCACCGACAGTAAACGACGGTATTGCTCTTCATCGAACGGCATGTGCCAGGCAATGCTGATGGCTTCTGCGACGGAAACATCACTATTGCGGGTTACCAGCTCCAGTGGCTGATCACCACTGACCATCCCAGTTGATACCACGCGATACAGCCAGCCGCAGCGACCGGTTTGCTGCATCAGCACCGAAATATCGTTAATAGCGAAATGGTAATTGAGTTTGAAACACGGAGAGCGCGGTTGGGTCACCTGGATCAGCGCTTCGCCCCAGCGGAAAATATCCCCCATAAACACGTTATGCTCGGTCAGGCCGAGGGTCGAAATATTCTCACCAAAGGCTGGCGCGCAGAACTGTTCTGCCTGTGCGGGGAACTGTTCACGCCAGTGTTCGTAATGCTCGCGCGGGTAGTGGCAAAGGGCGCGGTCAGGCCCGCCGTGGTAGCTTTTTTCTGCCTGCTCATCGCCTGCCAGACCCAATGGAGTAAGCTTCAGCATACCCTCCACCAGGCGTTTGGCGATAGCGCTGGGGCGGCCACCTTCATAGGGTTGAATCGAACCGAGATAGACGTCTGGGTGGTGCATGCTAGCCTCCATTCACGCTCGTTAATGCCGTCTAGCATAGCCTGAGTCGAGGGGGAGGAACAGAATAACCCGCCCGGAGATCACCGGGCGGGCGGAGGGGTTAGAAGGTCGTCCAGTTGTCTTCGGCGTTGGTGCTCGGTTTGGCCATTGATGGCGATTTGAGCTGGGCAGTTTTGGTTTCCACTGGCGCAGCCTTATCTGCCAGGCGGAATACCGAGACGCTTTGCAGTAGCATTTCGGCCTGCTCTTCCAGCGAATCGGCGGCAGCGGCAGACTCTTCCACTAGCGCGGCGTTTTGCTGAGTGGTGTGATCCATTTCCACGATGGCCTGGCCAATCTGCGCGATGCCCCTGGTCTGTTCATCGGAGGCGGCGGCTATTTCAGCCATGATATCGCGCACGTGGGTGACCGAGCGGACGATTTGTTCCATGGTGTTGCCGGTGTTTTCCACCAGTGCGGTACCGCTCTGTACCCGGTTGACCGACTCGGTGATCAACCCTTCGATTTCTTTCGCCGCCTGGGCGCTGCGCTGGGCCAGATTGCGGACTTCGCTGGCAACAACCGAGAAACCGCGCCCTTGCTCGCCTGCCCGGGCGGCCTCTACGGCGGCGTTCAGGGCCAGGATGTTGGTCTGGAAGGCAATGCCGTTGATCAGGGTGGTAATTTCGGCGATCCGCTGCGAACTGTTGGAAATATCCCGCATGGTGCTGACGACGTTGTTGACCAGTTTGCCGCCCTGCTGTGCGGTTTGCGAGGCATCGGTCGCCAGCTGGTTGGCGTGATGGGCGTTGTCGGCATTCTGCTTCACCGTCGCGGTGAGCTGTTCCATGCTGGCGGCGGTTTCTTCCACCGCGGCGGCCTGCTGTTCGGTACGTGAAGAGAGATCGGTATTGCCCGCAGCGATTTCCCCGGCGGCGGTGGAGACCTGGCTGACCCCCATCTGGATTTTCTCAATCATATCGCGCAGGTTCTGGCTCATGGCGGCGACGGCGTTAAGCAACTGGCCAAGTTCATCACGGCGAGTGCTGGTTTGCGCCTGACGTAGATCTCCCTTGGCAATGCGTTCTGCCAGTTCCAGGGTACTGTTGAGTGGGCGAGTGATCTGCAATGTGATACGCCATGACACCAGTAGGCCGGCAAGAATGGCGATTGCCGTGGTGATCCCCATCTGCCACTGTGCGGTATTGATATTATTGTGCGTCTGCGTCAGCTCATCCTTCATGAAATTGTTAACCAGCGTACCGATCTCGTCAGCGTAGCCGCCGAGCTGTTTACTGATCTTGATCTCATTCTCAACGGCGGGCAGGTAGGCCGCGATGTGGCCTTTATACTCGTCAAGCACGGTCAACAGAGGTTGGAGCAACGGGCGCTGTGACTCGTTCAGGCGTTGGCTGAGCGTGTTGGCGGCGCTACGGGCGTCGTCGATAGCGCTGAGTAATGGGATTTCGGAGTCGCGATTGGGTTGCAGCACCAGGCCACGGGCATAGTAGCGGATCTGGGTCAGCTTCTGGTTCAACTGGATAAACGCCAGTTGCAGATCGGCAGCACCCAGTTGGCGTTCAACCTGGCTCAGGCTGTCCTGAACTTCGGACATGTTCCAGCTGGCTCGTACCGCGTCTTTATCCACCACGGCTTTGGCAAACATTTTCTGTTGTTGCTCATAGTTACCCAGCAACACCACCAAAAGTTCCAGATCCTTGCGGCTTTGCGCATCCCAATTCAGGTTTTGCGCGTGGCTGGCCAGCTGCAACGCGTTCTCGATATGTTTGCGGTTACGTTCAAGGTAGTCGGTATTGTAATTTTGGCTAAACATGGCCCGGGTGTATTTAGCCTGACTGATTTCGCCCGTTAACTGATAGCTGAAATCGATGCGGTCGCTGCGTGATTCGATAAGATTGAGGTAGGTTATCCCGGTGCCAGCGATAACGATCGCCAGTATCAACATCAGAGAGAATCCGAGTCCGAGTTTTTTACCTACGGTGAGATGAACGATTTTTCCTGCCAAAGCTTGCAATGCCGCCATGATTTATCCCTCTTTAGGCGTTGGTCAATTGAACAAAGCATCGGCAAGGGGCGGTTAAACTTTAGCGGACAACGGGCAAAAAAATGCCCGCATCAGCGGGCATCATCGGAGATAAGCCAAATTATTTCTTGGCTTCGGCGAAGCGTTTGGCCGCTTCGTCCCAGTTCACCACGTTCCAGAATGCCTTGATGTAGTCAGGGCGACGGTTCTGGAATTTCAGGTAGTAAGCGTGTTCCCACACGTCCAGGCCAACGATTGGCAAGCCTGAAGCGCCGGAGACGGCTTCGCCCATCAGCGGGCTGTCCTGGTTAGCGGTAGATACCACGGCCAGTTTGTCGCCTTTCAGCACCAGCCAAGCCCAGCCAGAACCGAAACGGGTGGCGGCGGCTTTCTCGAACTCTTCCTGGAATTTCTCTACGCTGCCGAAATCGCGCTCGATAGCGGCTTTCAGATCGCCACCCAGCGTGGTGCCGGTTTTCAGACCTTTCCAGAACAGGCTGTGGTTAGCGTGGCCGCCTGCGTTGTTGCGCATAAAGGTGCGCTTGTCTGCAGGGACTTTATCCAGATCCTGGATCAGCTCTTCTACGCTCAGCGAAGCCAGCTCAGGGTAAGCTTCCAGCACGGTGTTGGCGTTGTTGACATAGGTCTGGTGGTGTTTAGTGTGATGGATTTCCATCGTCTGCTTGTCGAAATGCGGTTCTAGTGCGTCGTAAGCGTAAGGTAGGGATGGCAGTGAATAACTCATGATCATCATCTCCAGTAGTGTAGGGCGGCGCAAAATGTGAGCACCGCGTAAGCAGTATGATGCATTATAATTAATTAAATGATATTGAAAATGATTATCAATGCCCTACAGACTGTGTGGTTTAGGAATTAATCGGTAATACGCTGCGGGTGAGTAAACACCGTTGCCCGGCCTGGCTTGCTAAAGCCAACCAATGTCAGGTTGCTGCGCTCGGCGATTTCCACCGCCAGCGAGGTGGCGGCAGACACCACGAACAGGATCTCGGCGCCGCACATGGCGGATTTTTGCACCATCTCGTAGCTGGCCCGGCTGGAAACCAGGATCGCCCCTTGCTGCCAGCCCTGTTTGGCGCGTATGCCGATCATTTTGTCCAGCGCCACATGGCGGCCAACGTCTTCGCAGCCGCCCAGTAGTTCACCCTGCGGTGAGATCCAACCTGCGGCGTGGGTACACCCCGTCAACTGGCCGACGTTCTGCACCTGGCGCAACTGGCTGAGGGCGCGATCGAGATTGGCCAGCGAGAAGGTCTGGGTAAAGGGCAGTGGTGTGACCGGCCGGAAGATATCCGCCAACTGTTCAATGCCACAAACGCCGCACCCTGTGCGGCCAGCCATCGCCCGGCGGCGCTCCTTCAGCCCGGCAAAGCGGCGGCTGGAAAGCTCGATTTGTACTTCCATGCCGTTGCAGGTGGGATTAACCTCTATACTGAAGATATCCCGTGGTGAGTCGATAATCCCTTCCGAGAGGGAAAAACCGAGGGCGAACGCCTCAAGATCCTTTGGCGTACACATCATCACCACGTGAGAAATACCGTTATACACCAGCGCGACCGGCACCTCTTCGGCGAGCCAATCTTGCTCTGTGGTGGTCAGTTGCCCGCGCTGGTACACCGGAGCCTGGATCAGGCCCGTGAGCGCGTTCACATTTGTGGGCTGCTCTTGGTTAATTTTGTTCACTTTCCTGGCACCTGTTTGTAACAACCCTACGCCTGCTATGGTATTATTGCGGCGCCGTTGCGGCCCATTTGGCCAATACCCACATAAGAATAGTGATTTTAGCGCTTCCCGCTTTAAGGGGGAAAGCGTCATTTGAAACAATGTGACAACACGAGAGAGAAAGGAGACCCCCCATGCAGGTCAGCAGAAGGCAGTTCTTTAAGATCTGCGCTGGCGGTATGGCAGGAACCACGGTGGCCGCACTGGGCTTTAGCCCGGCGGTGGCATTGGCGGAAACCCGGCAGTACAAGTTGCTGCGCGCCCGTGAAACCCGTAATACCTGCACGTATTGTTCCGTCGGCTGTGGGCTGTTGATGTACAGCCTTGGTGATGGCGCCAAAAACGCCAAAGAGAGCATCTTCCATATCGAAGGGGATCCAGACCATCCGGTAAACCGTGGTGCACTGTGCCCGAAAGGGGCAGGTCTGGTGGATTTCATCCACAGCGAAAGCCGTCTCCAATACCCAGAATATCGCGCTCCAGGCTCGGACAAGTGGCAACGCATCAGCTGGGACGACGCCTTCACCCGCATCGCCAAACTGATGAAAGAAGACCGCGATGCCAACTTCGAAGCCACCAACGCCGCTGGCGTAACGGTGAACCGTTGGCTCTCCACCGGGATGCTGTGTGCTTCGGCCTCCAGCAACGAAACCGGTATGCTTACCCAAAAATTTAGTCGCGCTCTCGGCATGCTTGCCGTAGATAACCAGGCGCGTGTCTGACACGGACCAACGGTAGCAAGTCTTGCTCCAACATTTGGTCGCGGTGCGATGACCAACCACTGGGTTGATATCAAGAACGCCGACTTAATTATCGTCATGGGTGGGAATGCGGCAGAAGCGCATCCAGTGGGATTCCGCTGGGCGATGGAAGCCAAAATTCATAATAAAGCCAAGCTGATCGTCATCGATCCGCGCTTTACCCGTACTGCATCCGTGGCGGATTTCTACACGCCTATCCGTTCAGGTACCGACATTGCTTTCCTGTCGGGCGTCTTGCTGTACCTGATCACCAATAACAAGATTAACCGCGAATACGTGGACGCCTACACCAACGCCAGCCTGCTGGTGCGGGAAGACTTCACCTTCGACGACGGCCTGTTCAGCGGCTACGACGCGGATAATCGCAAATACGATAAAACCACCTGGAATTACCAGCTCGACGAGAACGGCTTCGCCAAGCGTGATACTACGCTACAGGACCCGAACTGCGTGTGGAACCTGCTGAAAAAGCACATCAGCCGTTATACGCCAGAGGTGGTCACCAACATCTGCGGCACGCCAACCGAGGATTTCCTCAAGGTGTGCGAATATATCGCCGAAACCAGCGCCAACGACAAGACGGCCTCGTTCCTCTACGCCCTGGGCTGGACACAGCACTCGGTCGGTGCGCAGAACATCCGCACCATGGCGATGATCCAGTTGCTGCTTGGCAATATGGGCATGGCAGGTGGTGGTGTGAACGCCCTGCGTGGCCACTCCAATATCCAGGGGCTGACCGATTTGGGTCTGCTGTCACAAAGCCTGCCGGGCTATATGACGCTGCCTTCCGAGAAGCAGGCCGATCTGGAGACCTACCTGAAAGCGAACACGCCGAAGGCGCTGCTGCCGGGCCAGGTCAACTACTGGAGCAACTACCCGAAATTCTTCGTCAGCATGATGAAGAGCTTCTACGGCGACAAAGCGCAGAAAGATAATAGCTGGGGCTTTGACTGGTTGCCGAAGTGGGACAAAGGCTACGACGTGCTGCAGTATTTCGAGATGATGTCGCAGGGGAAAGTGAATGGCTATATCTGCCAGGGCTTTAACCCGGTTGCCTCATTCCCGAACAAGAACAAAGTGGTGGCCTCGCTGGCCAAGCTGAAGTTCCTGGTGACCATCGATCCGCTGAACACCGAAACCGCCAACTTCTGGCAAAACCACGATGAGTTCAACGACGTTGATCCATCGAAAATCCAGACCGAGGTATTCCGCCTGCCGTCCACCTGCTTTGCCGAAGAGAACGGTTCAATCGTTAACTCTGGCCGCTGGCTGCAATGGCACTGGAAAGGGGCCGATGCCCCAGGGGAAGCGCTGAACGACGGTGAAATTCTGGCGGGGCTGCTGATGCACCTGCGCGAAATGTACACCCGTGACGGCGGTGCGGTCCCTGAGCAGTTGCTGAACATGTCCTGGGATTACCTGACCCCGGAAAATCCGAAGCCAGAAGAAGTGGCGATGGAGAGCAACGGCCGGGCACTGGCGGATGTCCTCGATCCGGACGGCAAAGTGTTGGCGAAGAAAGGCGAACTGCTGAGCACCTTCGCGCACCTGCGTGATGACGGCACCACGGCAAGTGGCTGCTGGATCTTCGCAGGCAGTTGGACGCCAGCGGGCAACCAGATGGCGCGCCGTGATAACGCCGATCCTTCTGGCCTTGGCAACACGCTGGGCTGGGCTTGGGCATGGCCGCTGAACCGCCGCATCCTGTATAACCGTGCGTCTGCGGATCCAGCGGGTAAACCGTGGGATGCCAAACGCCAGTTGCTGGAGTGGGATGGTGCCAAGTGGGGCGGGGTTGATATCCCGGACTACAGCGCCGCCGCACCGGGCAGCGACGTCGGGCCGTTTATCATGCAGCCGGAAGGCATGGGCCGCCTGTTTGCCCTCGATAAACTGGCGGAAGGGCCGTTCCCTGAACACTACGAGCCGTTTGAAACGCCGCTCGGCACCAACCCGTTGCACCCGAACGTGGTGTCCAACCCGGCGGCGCGCGTGTTCAAAGACGATCTGGCCGCGATGGGCAAATCCGACAAGTTCCCGTATGTCGGTACTACCTATCGCCTGACCGAACATTTCCACTACTGGACCAAACACGCGTTGATCAACGCCATCGCTCAGCCAGAACAGTTCATCGAAATTGGCGAGAAGCTGGCAGAGAAGAAAGGCATCAAGCAGGGCGATACGGTCAAAGTCAGCTCCAACCGTGGCTATATCAAGGCCAAGGCGGTGGTGACCAAACGTATTCGTACTCTGCAGGTAAATGGCCAGGACGTGGACACCATCGGCATCCCGATCCACTGGGGTTACGAAGGGGTGGCGAAGAAGGGCTTTATCGCCAACACGCTGACGCCGTTTGTCGGCGACGCCAATACGCAAACGCCAGAGTTCAAGGCGTTCCTGGTTAACGTGGAAAAGGTGTAACGGAGACGAATTATGGCAATGCAATCTCAAGACATCATTCGTAAATCCGCCACCAATGGCTTCACCCCGGCACCGCGCGCGCGCGATCACCAGGAAGAAGTGGCCAAGCTGATCGATGTCACTACCTGTATCGGCTGCAAAGCCTGCCAGGTGGCCTGTTCTGAATGGAACGATATCCGCGATGAAGTGGGGCACAACGTCGGGGTTTACGATAACCCCGCCGATCTGACCGCCAAATCGTGGACGGTGATGCGCTTCTCGGAAGTTGAGGAGCACGGCAAGCTGGAGTGGCTGATCCGCAAGGATGGCTGCATGCACTGCGCCGATCCGGGTTGCCTGAAGGCGTGCCCATCGGAAGGGGCCATCATCCAGTACGCCAACGGCATCGTCGACTTCCAGTCCGAACACTGCATCGGCTGCGGCTACTGCATCGCCGGTTGCCCGTTCGACGTGCCACGCATGAATGCGGAAGATAACCGGGTGTACAAATGTACCCTGTGCGTCGACCGCGTTGGCGTTGGCCAGGAACCGGCCTGTGTGAAAACCTGTCCGACTGGGGCGATCCACTTCGGCACCAAAGAAGCGATGAAAAATGTCGCGGCGGAACGTGTCGATGAACTGAAAACCCGTGGCTACCAGAATGCCGGTCTGTACGATCCGGCTGGCGTGGGCGGCACCCACGTGATGTACGTACTGCATCACGCCGATAAACCGCAGCTGTATCACGGTTTACCGGATAACCCGACCATCAGCCCGGCGGTGACCTTCTGGAAAGGGGTCTGGAAGCCGTTGGCCGCCATCGGGTTTGCTGCCACCTTTGCGGCCAGTATCTTCCACTACGTCGGCGTGGGGCCAAACCGCGTTGAAGAAGAGGAAGAGCAGGATCCGAAGGACGAGCATCATGATGAGGAGACGCGCAAATGAGGAAGGAAAAGCCAATTCAGCGCTATAGCGCGCCGGAGCGGATTAACCACTGGATTGTGGCGTTCTGCTTTATTTTTGCCGCCGTCAGCGGGCTGGGGTTCCTGTTCCCGTCCTTTAACTGGCTGATGAATATCTTTGGTACACCACAGCTGGCACGCATCCTTCACCCCTTCACCGGGGTGTTGATGTTCGTCGCGTTCCTGCTGATGTTCCTGCGCTACTGGAAGCACAACCTGATCAACCGGGAAGATATCGTCTGGGCGAAAAACATCCACAAAATCGCCATGAATGAGGAAGTGGGTGACACTGGGCGTTATAATTTCGGTCAGAAGTGCGTATTCTGGGCGGCGATCATCAGTCTGGTGCTGTTGCTGGCCAGTGGTATCGTTATCTGGCGGCCATACTTTGCCCCATCCTTCTCCATTCCGCTGATCCGCATCGCGTTGGTGGTGCATTCGTTGGCAGCGGTGGGGTTGATCATCGTGATTATGGTGCACATTTACGCCGCGTTGTGGGTAAAAGGCACCATTACCGCGATGGTGGAAGGTTGGGTGCCGGCTGCCTGGGCCAAGAAGCATCATCCGCGCTGGTACCGTGAGGTCCGCGAGAAACAACAGGAAGACAAACCCAGATGAGTATCCGCATCGTTCCTAAAGAGCAGTTAGGGGCACAGCGTGAAAAGTCTTCAACGGCGGAAACTATTCCGCCGTTACTTTTCGCCAACTTGAAGAGCCTTTATACCCGCCGAGCCGAACGTCTGCAGCAACTGGCCGTAGACCATCCGCTGGGTGACTATCTCAATTTTGCTGCCAGCATTGCGCAAGCGCAGAACAACGCTTGCCACGATAATCCGCTGGAGCTGGATCTCGGTGAAACTCTGACTCAGAGCGCCGCCAGCGGTAAGCCGCCGTTGGACATCAGCGTCTATCCACGCAGCGAACACTGGCACAAGCTGCTGGCATCGCTGATCGCAGAACTGCGCCCGCAGGCACCGGAGCACGTGCTGGCGGTGTTGGATAACCTGGAGAAATCCTCGTCCCATGAGCTGGAGCTGTTGGCCAGCGCCCTGCTGAAAGGCGAGTTTGCCAAAGTAGGCAGTGACAAAGCCCCGTTCCTTTGGGCGGCGCTGTCGTTGTACTGGGCGCAGATGGCCAGCCAGATCCCTGGCAAGGCACGGGCCGAGTACGGCGAGCATCGCCAATTCTGCCCGGTTTGCGGCAGTATCCCGGTTTCCAGCGTGGTGCATCTTGGTACCGTGAACGGCCTGCGCTATCTGCACTGCAACCTGTGCGAGAGCGAATGGCACGTGGTGCGGGTGAAATGCAGCAACTGCGAGCAAACCGGCGATCTCAACTACTGGTCACTGGAAAGTGAGCAGGCGGCCGTGAAAGCGGAAAGCTGTGGCGATTGCGGCACCTACCTGAAGATCCTCTATCAGGAGAAGGACCCGAAGGTCGAGGCGGTGGCTGACGATCTGGCTTCGCTTATCCTCGATGCCAAGATGGAAGAGGAAGGCTTTGCGCGCAGCAGTATCAACCCGTTCCTGTTCCCTGGGGAGTAATTACAGTTGGGCTTATTCGTTCGCCCCTTGCCACTGTAATTGCTCAACTCAAGTCCATCACTTTTGCAGCTCCCTCTCCCTGTGGGAGGGGGCCGCAACGACTTTCGGATTAGACATCTGGCAAACCGGGAAGCGAGTTGCTACCGTTACGTCAAGACGCGTAACGCGAAAGGAAGACATGATGTTGAAGACCCTTGCCAAAGGCGCGGCGCTGGCCGTGCTGCTTACCGGGCTGGTAGCCTGCGATAACCAGGACAGCAAAAAGCCGGAAGTCCCCGCCCCCGCGCCAAAACCGGTTGTGACACAACCCGTAACGCCAGCCCCAGCGCCACCGGTGGAAGAACCCAAGCCCACCCCCGGCCTGAATGTCTCGCTGCAAAAAGGCCAAATCACCTTTGAACTGCCACCGGGTTTCAGCGATCAGACCAAGCTGAGCGGCATCATCAACGACGACAAGTCGACCATTCAGCTGTTCCTCGACAGCAAATCGCGCCAGCGCACCGTCGCTTCGGAAGTGATCCCGCCAGCAGACATGAAGATCAATACCAGCGATGCGATGCTCAAAGAGCTGACGCAAAGTATCATTACCGAACTGTCTGACCGCTATCAGAACATCAAGAAAACCAAAGAAGAGAATTTCACCGTCGGTAAGCAGAAGTTCCATCGTTTGGATACCGAACAGACGGTCAACGGGCAAAAACTGGTTTCCACCATCGTGTTGACGGTGTTCAATAAACGGGTCGTGACGTTGCAGCTGTTAACGCCAGCTAAAACACCGGATCTACATCATGCCCTGGTACAGCGAATTATTGATACCATGCAGGTTAAATAACCTGACTGGTTTAGCTCGGCACGCCAATAAGCCAGTTTGCCGATAACCGGACACTGAAAAATCGAGTGACCATGAGCACTGAATTCCAGCACCTTTACAGCCAGTTACCTGCCATCGACCGCCTGCTGCGCGACCCTGCGATTGAAACCGCCGTCGCCAAACATGGCCAGACGCTTATCAGTGAACTGCTGCGCCAGATGCAGGCGCAGGCGCGTGAAGCCATCAAGACGCAGCAACAGTTGCCCGCCTGGTGTCAGGACTGGCCGCAGGCGCTACATGTCCGCCTGGACCAACAGCAGCGCCCGGCGTTGCAACCCGTGTTTAACCTCAGCGGCACCGTTTTGCACACCAACCTGGGGCGAGCGCTATTGGCGCAACCGGCAGTTGATGCGGTGGTCAGTGCCATGAGCAGTGCCGTGACGTTGGAATATGATTTGGATGGCGCAGGCCGTGGGCATCGCGATCGGGCCATCGCGGACTTGCTCTGCCAGCTCACCGGGGCGGAAGATGCCTGTATCGTCAACAATAACGCGGCGGCGGTGCTATTGATGCTGGCGGCAGTGGCTCCGGGCCAGCAGGTGGTGGTATCACGTGGCGAGCTGGTGGAGATTGGCGGCGCGTTCCGCATCCCGGACGTCATGCGCCAGGCGGGCTGCCAACTGGTGGAGGTCGGCACCACCAACCGTACACATCTGAAAGATTATCGTGCCGCCATCAACGAGCAAACCGGCCTGTTGATGAAGGTACACACCAGTAATTACAGTATTCAAGGGTTTACCGCTGCGGTCGATGAAAGCGAACTGGCAGTGTTGGGCCATGAACACGGCATTCCTGTGGCGACCGATTTGGGCAGTGGCTCGCTGATCGACATGGCGCAATACGGCTTGCCCGCCGAACCGATGCCGCAACGTCTGATTGCCGCAGGTGTCGATCTGGTGACCTTCTCCGGTGATAAACTGCTGGGCGGGCCACAGGCCGGGATTATCGTCGGTAAAAAAGATCTCATCGCCCGTCTGCAACAGCACCCACTCAAGCGCGCCCTGCGCGTAGGCAAAATCACGCTGGCGGCGCTGGAAGCCACGCTGCGGTTGTATCAACAGCCTGAGCTACTGGCAGAACACTTGCCTACCTTGCGCTTACTAACCCGTCCACAGCAACAGATGCAGGAAACTGCCGAACGTTTGCAAAGCCAGTTGGCTCCGCGGTTTGCTGGCCGCTTCGAGTTGCGCAGCGAGCCATGCTGGTCACAGATTGGCAGCGGTTCGTTGCCGGTAGATCGTCTGCCGAGCTACGCGTTGACCTTTGCCCCACTTGATGGACGAGGCGCTACGCTAGAAGGTTTGGCCCAGCAGTGGCGCGGTTTGCCGCAGCCGGTCATTGGCCGTATCAACGACGGCAAGCTGTGGCTCGATCTGCGTTGCCTGGAACAGGAGGGCGCACTGGTTGAGGCGCTGAGCGCATGATTATTGCCACCGCTGGCCATGTCGACCACGGCAAAACCACCCTGCTACAGGCGATCACCGGCATCAATGCCGATCGCCTGCCGGAGGAACAACGCCGTGGCATGACCATCGATCTTGGTTATGCCTATTGGCCGCAGCCAGATGGCCGCGTGCTGGGGTTTATCGACGTTCCCGGCCATGAAAAATTCCTCGCTAATATGCTGGCGGGCATTGGCGGCATCGACCATGCGCTGCTGGTGGTGGCCTGCGACGATGGCGTAATGGCACAAACCCGCGAGCACTTGGCGATCCTGCGCCTGAGCGGTAGAGCGCAGTTGACGGTGGCGCTAACCAAAGCCGACCGTGTGGAGCCTGCACGAGTCGCTGAAGTGCAAACCCAGGTGTTGGCTGAATTGGCGCAGCAGGGCTGGCATGATGTGCCAGTATTTGTTACTGCGGCGGCCATGGGGGAAGGTATTGATGAGCTGCGCCAGCATCTGTTGGCGCTGCAACCCGGTGAGCACTTACTATCACGCCGTTTTCGCTTGGCGGTGGATCGCGCCTTCAGCGTCAAGGGTGCCGGGCTGGTGGTGACAGGGACGGCACTGGGCGGCAGTGTGGCGGTAGGCGATACGCTATGGCTGACCGGTGCGGATGTGCCGGTACGGGTGCGCGGCATGCATGCGCAGAATCAGGCGGCAGAACAGGCGGTTGCCGGACAGCGCATTGCGCTGAATATCAGCGGTGACGTCAGCAAAGATCAGCTAACGCGCGGCGACTGGCTGTTGGCGCAACAACCGCCAGCGGCGGCAGAACGTATTCTGGTGGCGATAGAGGCCGATGTGCCGCTCAAGCACTGGCAGTCGCTGCATATTCACCATGCTGCCAGCCATATCACCGGGCGCATTGCGTTGCTGGCCGACAACCTGGCGGAGCTGATCCTCGATCGCCCGCTGTGGCTGGTGGAAAACGATCGGCTGGTGCTGCGTGATATCAGCGCACGCCAAACGTTGGGGGCTGCCCGCGTGCTGGGGCTCTCCTCGCCGAAACGGGGCAAGCGTCAGCCGGAGTATCTGGCCTGGCTGGCCGCGCTGTCTCAGGCATCCAGCGATGGACAGGTGCTGGATTTGCGTTTGCCGGGTGGCGCACTGGATTTGGCCGCGTTTGCCTGGGCGCGACAACTGACGGATGAGGGCCTGCAGGAACTGCTGGCGGGTTATGCCCTGATGATCTCTGGCGAGATGGCGTTGGCCCCGGCCAATGTGCAGGCGCATGAGCAGCGCCTGTTACAGGTGTTGGCCGAATACCATCAGCAACATGCCGATCAGCTAGGCCTGGGGCGCGCTCGTCTGCGCCGTATGGCGTTACCGGCGCTGCATGAGCCGCTGGTATTTATGATGATCGATCGGCTGCTGGCGGCGGGTTTGCTGCGTAATACGCGCGGCTGGCTGCATCTGCCAGACCACGGTTTGGCATTCAGCAGCGAGCAACAGGCGCTGTGGAGCCGCATTGAGCCGCTGTTTGGTGAAGAGCCCTGGTGGGTGCGCGATCTGGCCGCCTCGTTGGGCGAAGAGGAAAACAGCGTTCGCGCCGCGTTGCGCAAAGCGGCACAGCTTGGCTACGTCACCGCCGTGGTGGTCGATCGCTACTACCTCAGCCAGCGTATCGAACAGTTTGCCGCGATGATCCGCGAGCTGGACGCCACGCAAGGCAGCACCAATGCCGGTGATTTCCGCGATCGGCTGGGGGTTGGCCGCAAGCTGGCGATCCAGGTGCTGGAATTTTTCGATCGCAGCGGCTTTACCCGGCGTAAGGGGAACCAGCATCTGCTGCGGGATCGCGGGCTGTTTGGCGGTTGAAATTATGGGTGCATATTGTTGCACCCAGTTTAAAAGATTGTGACACCCCTCATGCGTTTGAGCATTGTTTCGCCATTTCTCCTCATAAACCCCTATCATTCCGGCTAGAGATAGTTCACCGCTTCTTAAGTTTGAACACCGGATCTGCGGCCATGGTGCCGTGAACCTGCTTACCGTCTGCGGGCGGTAAGGTTGCAGCCTCGTTAAAAGGAGATACTAATGGCGAATACTACTACGGCAAGTCACCTCACGCCTGAAAACACCGGGTTTCCTCTCAAACTGAAAAAACGTTACGACAACTTTATCGGTGGTGCCTGGGTGGCGCCGGTACAGGGCGAGTATTACACCAACCTGACGCCGATCACCGGCCAGACGCTGTGCGAAGTGGCCAGCTCCTCCTTCCAGGATATCGAGTTGGCGCTGGATGCGGCCCACGATGCCAAAGGGGCATGGGGGAAAATGTCGGTGCAGGTGCGCGCCAACCTGCTTAACCGGGTCGCCGATCGCATGGAGCAGAATATCGATCTGCTGGCGGCGGCAGAAACCTGGGATAACGGCAAACCGATCCGCGAAACCGTTAATGCCGACGTTCCGTTAGCTATCGACCATTTCCGCTACTTTGCTGCCTGCGTACGAGCGCAAGAGGGCGGCATCAGCGAGATCGACTCCGAAACCGTCGCCTATCACTTCCACGAACCGCTGGGCGTGGTGGCACAAATCATTCCGTGGAACTTCCCGCTGCTGATGGCCTGCTGGAAGATGGCTCCGGCGCTGGCGGCGGGTAACTGCATTGTGTTGAAACCGGCCAAGCTGACGCCACTATCGGTGCTGGTGCTGATGGAACTGATCCAGGACATCCTGCCGCCAGGGGTGATCAACGTGGTCAACGGCGCAGGCGGTGAAATCGGGGAATATCTGGCGACCTCGAAGCGTATCGCCAAAGTGGCCTTTACCGGTTCGACCGAGGTGGGCCGCCAAATCATGGGCTACGCCACCCAGAACATCATTCCGGTGACGCTGGAACTGGGCGGCAAGTCACCCAACATCTTCTTTGCCGACGTGATGGACAAAGAGGATTCGTTCTTCGACAAGGCGCTGGAAGGCTTTGCGCTGTTTGCCTTTAACCAGGGGGAAGTCTGTACCTGCCCGAGCCGGGCGCTGGTGCAGGAATCGATCTACGAGCGCTTTATGGAGCGGGCGATCAAACGGGTGGAGAGCATCCGTAGCGGCAACCCGCTGGACGCCAGCACCCAAATGGGGGCGCAGGTCTCCGAAGGGCAGATGAAGACCATCCTTAACTACATCGAGATCGGCAAGCAGGAAGGGGCCAAGGTGCTGACCGGTGGCCGACGCAAGGCGCTGGATGGCGGGTTGGCGCAAGGGTACTACATGGAGCCCACCATACTGTTCGGCAAGAACAGCATGCGGGTATTCCAGGAAGAGATTTTCGGCCCGGTGCTGGCGGTGACCACCTTCAAAGACATGGATGAAGCGCTGGCGCTGGCTAATGATACCGATTTTGGCCTCGGAGCCGGGGTGTGGAGCCGCAACGGTAACATTGCTTACCAGATGGGGCGCAACATTCAGGCGGGCCGCGTCTGGACCAACTGCTACCATGCCTACCCGGCACATGCGGCGTTCGGCGGCTACAAACAGTCGGGGATCGGGCGGGAAACCCATAAGATGATGTTGGAGCACTATCAGCAGACCAAGTGCCTGCTGGTGAGCTACTCCGAAAAACCGATGGGGCTGTTCTAAACCCTCACACCAGTCCTCTCCCTTTGGGAGAGGACTGGTTAACCATTACACTGTGGCACTCGGTGCGGGAGTGGCGCCACCACGGTGTTTGCTGAGGAACAGCGCCGTCAGCATCAGCCAGCACAGGCCACTGACCAGATTGAACAGGCTAAATAACCCGTTACCGCCCCAGACATAGGCCACCTTGGCCAGCTCGATCCCGATGGTGAATACCGACATACTCAGCATGCCCATCACGGCCGAAACGGCACCTTTGCTCACGTTGCTGGAAAACAGCGTCAGGCGATACAGACCGGCGTTCGCCAAACCAATGCCGTAAGCATAAAGGCTCAGCCCGGCGGTCATCCACAGATAGGCGTGGGCGGAAAATACCGTGGCCAGCGCGGCGAGCAGCAGGCCCAGTAGCATCGGCCATGCGCCCAGCTTGATCGGGCGTTCAATACTGAGTTTGCCAGTCACGCGGGCCAGCGTCAGGTTGCCGAGGATCAGCGCGCCAAACACCGGGATCTGCAACAGGCCATAGTCCAGCGCCGAGAGCGACTCACCCTTAATCAGGATCACCGGAGACTGGGCAATCCAGGCCAACAGCGGCAGGCTGGCAAAGCCGATAGCCAATGAACCACAGATAAAGCGCCGATTGACCAGCACCTGGCGATAGTCCCGCCACAGGTTGGCCGCCGAGAAGGCTTCCCCTTGTAGCGTGGCGGTTTCAGGCATGGCTTTCCACAGACCAACAAAGGCAATGGCGGCCAGCGCGGCAAACAGCACAAACATGCTCTGCCAGGAGGCTACGTGAACCCAGGCGGCCCCGGCCAACGGCCCCAGCAGCGGGGCGATCAACGCCACGTTAGCCATCAGCGCGGTGATTTTGATACATGTCGCCTCTTCAAACGACTCCTGAATGGTGGCATAGCCCACCGCGCCGATAAAGCACAGGCCGATCCCTTGCAGGAAGCGCATCACGATAAACTGCTCGATATTGGTGACCAGCAGAATGGCCAGGCAGGTGACGATAAAGAACAGCACCCCGGCCAGCATCACCGGGCGGCGGCCACGGCGATCTGACAGCGGGCCAAGCAGCCACTGCAGGAAAATGCCGCCAGCCAGATAGGCGGTCATTGAGGTGGGCACCCATTCCACACCGGCGTTGAAGTCGGCCACGACCGCCAGCATACCGGGCTGGATCATATCGTTGGCGATATAGGTCGCAAATTCGAACAGCACCAGACAAAGTGGGAATAAAAGCGCCTGTCGGCCTAAAAGTGCCGCAGGGGGTAATGATGTTTTCATTTTTATTTTACTGATAGTAAAGAAGAAATAAGGAACTGTCAGGGCGGGGGTGCGCAAACTGAGCGAGTTGTGGCGGCTATTTTGCCGCCAATTGTTCACCTTGGCAATCATAAGGTGATTTTGAGGCTCATTCTTAATAGTGCGTTTAAGCGTTGTGCTGCACTCCCCTGAGCTATAACCTCTTATTAACATTTCTCTATGACAGAATTATAGGCAACCGACGGGCAGCAATGAGCAATAAAATTGGTTGGATAGATAACTTGCGTGCGCTGGCGTGCATGATGGTGGTGATGATCCACGCGACCACCTACTACGTCGCTAACGGTGTGGCAGTGGGTGAACATAACTGGGATATGGCTAACGTATTGAACTCGATTTCACGGGCTGCGGTGCCGCTATTCTTTATGATTTCCGGCTTTCTGTTTTTTGGGGAGCGCAGTGCCAACCAAAAACACTTTATCCGCATTACCTGCTGTATTTTGTTCTACAGCGCCATTGCCCTGATTTATATTGCCTGTTTTACCCGCATCGGCTTTTGGCCCTCGTTACGCGCCATCCTGCAAAAGCCGGTGTTTTATCACCTGTGGTTCTTTTACGCCATTGCGGTGGTCTACCTGCTTTCGCCGCTGATCAGCGTCAAACCGGTCTCTGGCCTCTATCTGGCCGGGGTAATTGTCATTCTGGCGATTATCGCCAACCCGAATACCAGCAAGCTGACCCTGGATAACGTGCATCTGCTGCCGGTGAACCTGTACATCTATGGCGATACCTTCTATTACCTGCTGTATGCCCTGGCAGGGCGAGCGATCGGCATGATGGCTACCCAACGGCGCGGTATGAGCCTGTTGGCAGTGCTGTGCTTTGTCGCTAGCGTGGTACTGATTATCCGTGGTACCAAAAGCCAGATGTTTATCAACGGCAGCTTCGCCGATACGTTTTATATGTATACCGGCCCCTTGGTATTTGTGGCGGCGGTCTCGCTGCTGGTGTGGTGCAAAAACTGCCTGCCGAATCCAATCGGCTGGTTAGGCGTGATCTCCCGTCATTCGCTGGCGATCTACGGTTTTCACGCCCTGATCGTTAACGTGATGCGTAACCGCCACTGGGAGTTTCCGGCCTACCCGCTGCTGGATATCTTCTGGGTGTTTGGCATGGCGCTTGGCGTGAGCCTGCTGCTGTCGATGGGGTTACAGAAAGTCGATACCCGGCGGCTGGTGTCTTAAGCCTGCCAGCGCTGCTGTGCCCGCCGCAGTTGGCGGCCAGAGGAGAAGCCTGCGGTTAGCGCGGCCTTTTCCAGACCGTAGCCCTGTTGCAGCCGTTGCTGTGCGACCGCCAGCCGCAGCTGTTCATGATATTCCCGTACGCTGAGGCCGATATGCAGGCGGAACAGCCGTGCCAGATGGCGGCTGCTGACGTGGGCTTTCTCCGCCACCTGGGGGACCGACCATTCGGCCTCTGGCTCGGCGGCCATGACATCCTGCGCCCGGTGCACGGCAGGATGCAGATGATTTCGATAGCGTAGCCACGGGGAAAGCTGCGGATCGTCGCCGGAGCGGCGGAAATAAACCACCATCTCACGGGCAATCTCCAACGCGCGGTCAGCCCCACAGTGTTGATTGACCAGGTGCAGGGCCAGATCGATACCGGCGGTGATACCCGCGCTGGTAAACACCCCACGATCCTCAACGAAAATACGGTTTTCCTTCACCTGCGCGGCCGGCGCCTGCTGGCGCAGACGGTCGAGCACGGCGTGGTGAGTGGTGCAGTGATAGCCGTCGAGCAAGCCTGCCTGGGCGGCCAATAGCGCACCGGAACAGACGCAAACCAGGTCAATCTGCCGCTGGGCCAAAGCCGGGCGCAAGACCCGGAGCCAATTGCGTGCCAGAGCCGCTTCCTCGCTAGCAAAGTAATGCGTTGAGTCCGCCACCCCCGGTATCACCAGAATATCCCCTTCGTTCCACTGTTGCGGTAAGGGGGCCAACTGGCCGATCGTCATGCCGATGGAACAGGTAATCTGCGGCACCGGGCTGACATAGTGCAGTTGGAACTGCCCGGTAAGCCGCAATACCTCAGCCGGGCCGCTGACATCCAGTAACAGCACGTTGGGGAGCATCAGAAAGTAAACGGCCTTGGGCATGATTATTCCTGTGAAAGTTGTGTCAATGCTTCATCGACGCTGGCAATGGTGGCAAAGCGGTCGACCAGCACGGTTTCAGTATGCCGCTTTAGCTGCTCGGGGGTAAAGAGGCTGCCGTCCGGGTGATGCATCGGGAAAGTGAGCGTCGCTTCGGTCACAAACGTCACTTTATAGCCTAGATCCGAGGCGACGCGGGTGGTGGTTTCACAGCATTGCTCGGTGCGAATGCCGCTGATAATCAGATGGTCGATCTGGCGTTCACGTAGCCAGGCATCCAGGCCAGATTCGGTCAGCGCATTGTGTACTCGCTTTTGCACCGTAACGTCAGCCTGATGGCTCAGAAACGGCAGGCGTTTCACGTAGCCAGACGCCAAAGAGAACGGCCCCTCAGGCGAGACATGGAACACGTCGACCAGCGGCACCCCTTGTTGCTGGCAACCCGCGATCAGGCGTGTCAGCGCCTGTTGAAATGCAGGCAGATCGTCTTCCTGCCAGAACGGGCGGTGTTGAAAGGATTGTTGAACATCGATGATCAATAGTGCGCTATGTGACATTTTCGGCCCTCCTAAATTTGGTGTAACACCATACTGTTCCAGTAGTCAGTCTGAAAGAAGGCCAAAAACGGCCATCATGATGGCAACAACGGACCAACGTTGAAGGGAGGTAAACCCCTCATCGATTGAGAGGGGTTATGTGCAGTTAGGGAGGGGTTACATCAGCGGCTGCAGGCAGCGGTAAAGCTCGCGGAAGGTGTTGCGTTGGGCGGTGTAATATTGATGCCGTTCGGTATCCGGCTCATGCACCTGCTCTAACGGCAATTCGGGCAGTAGGGTGCTCAATGACACGCCAGGGTTCAGCGCAATCTGTGCCAGACGCGCGGCGCCTAATGCCGGGCCAACGTCACCACCGGTGCGGTATTCCAGCCGCTGGCCGCTGATATCCGCCAGCATCTGGCGCCAGAACGGGCTGCGTGCGCCGCCGCCAATCAAGGTGATAGCCGTGGGTTGCAGGCCGCTGGCATGCAGCACGTCCATGCCATCTGCCAGTGCATAACCCACCCCTTCCAGCACCGCTCGTGCGAGATCGTTCGGCCCATGTTGATGAGTGAAGCCCCAGAAGGCCCCTTTGGCATTCGGGTTGTTGTGCGGCGTACGTTCGCCGGAAAGATAGGGCAAGAACCACAGCGGCGTTTCAGCAGGAGCAGCCTGCTCAACGTTACGCAGCAGGGTGGCAACGCTGTCGACATTGGTTAACTGGCAGGCCCAGTCCAGGCAGGACGCCGCGCTGAGCATCACCGACATCAGGTGCCAGGTCTGCGGCAGCGCATGGCAGAAGCTGTGTACCGCGCTGGCCGGGTTACTGAGGAAGCCGTCGCTGACGGCGAAGTAGACGCCAGAGGTTCCCAGTGACAGCATCGCCTGCCCGGCCTGATACAGCCCGACGCCGATCGCTCCGGCGGCATTGTCACCCCCGCCAGCCACCACCGGCACCGGTGCCATCCCCCAACGTTGGGCCAGCTCGCTATGCACTTGCCCGGTGATCTGGTTGCCCTCAAACAGCGCAGGCATTTGCTCACGCGTCAGCTCGCAGGCATCAAGCATGGCATCGCTCCAGTCACGTTTGGCGACGTTCAGCCACATTGTCCCTGCGGCATCGGACATATCGCTGGCAAACTCGCCGGTGATGCACCAGCGCAGGTAATCCTTCGGTAATAACACCTTATCTATCTGACGAAAAATCTGTGGTTCGTGCTCCTTGACCCACAATAGCTTGGGGGCGGTGAAGCCGGGCATCATCAGATTGCCGGTGATTTCCCGTGAGCTAGGTACGGTTTGTTCCAGTGCCTGGCATTGCGCAAAGCTGCGGCCATCGTTCCACAGGATGGCCGGGCGCAATACCCGTTGCTGTTTATCCAGTAACGTTGCGCCATGCATTTGCCCGGTCAGGCCAATGGCTTTGACCTGTTGCAGGCTATGCTGTTTAGCTAATGCCAACATGGCGCGGTCGGTGGCCTGCCACCAATCTTGCGGGTCTTGTTCAGACCATAGGGGATGGGGGCGCGAGATGGGCAGAGGTTCGCTCTGGCTGGCCAGCAGTTGGCCTTGCTCGCCTAGCAGAATGACTTTCACGCCGGAAGTACCGAGATCGATTCCAATATACATGAGCACGGATCCTTTGAAGCGCGATGAGATGACCCACCGCGCTGTAGAGAGTTAGCCGAAGAGGTAGCGGTTGACCAGGTTCTCCAGCTTTTCCTGATGCCCACTGGCATGTTGTGGTGCCAGCACCTGTTGCTCGGCGTGCTGTGCCAGTGCTTCGAGCGACAGTTTCCCTTGCAGGATCTGTTGGCCCAGCTCACCGTTCCAACCGGCATAGCGTTTGGCAACCTGCTGATGTAGCTGACCATCTTCGATCATGCGGGCGGCCACTTTCAGCGCCAGCGCCATGGTGTCCATCGCGCCGATATGGCCGTAGAACAGATCATATTTGTCGGTACTTTGGCGGCGTACCTTCGAGTCAAAGTTCAGCCCGCCGGTAGTGAAGCCGCCGGCCTTGAGGATTTCGAACATCACCAGCGCGTTTTCTTCCACGCTGTTCGGGAACTGATCGGTATCCCAACCTAGCTGTGGATCGCCCCGGTTGGCATCGACCGAGCCGAAAATCCCCAGCGCGATGGCGGTGGCGATCTCATGGTGGAACGAATGCCCGGCCAGCGTGGCGTGGTTGGCCTCGATGTTCACCTTGATCTCTTTTTCCAGGCCGAACTGTTTAAGGAAACCGTAAACGGTGGCGACGTCGTAATCGTACTGATGCTTGGTCGGCTCCTGGGGTTTGGGCTCGATCAGCAGCGTACCCTGGAAGCCGATCTTATGTTTGTGCTCAACCACCATCTGCATAAAGCGGCCAATCTGTTCACGCTCCTGACGCAGATCGGTATTGAGCAGGGTTTCATAGCCTTCACGCCCGCCCCACAGCACATAGTTTTCACCGCCCAGCTTGTGGGTGGCATTCATGGCCGTGAACACCTGAGTTGCTGCCCAACTGAAGACTTCCGGATCCGGGTTGGTCGCCGCCCCGGCACCGTAACGTGGATGGGTGAAACAGTTGGCGGTACCCCACAGCAGCTTCACGCCGCTGCTTTGCTGTTTCTCTGCCAGCACGTCGGTCATGACCGCAAAGTTGTTCAGATACTCTTTTAGCGTGGCCCCTTCCGGTGATACGTCGATATCGTGGAAGCAGTAGTAAGGCACGTTCAGCTTATGGAAAAACTCGAACGCCACATCGGCCTTGCGTTTGGCCAGCTCCAGCGCTTCACCCGGCTGTTGCCAGGGACGATCGAAAGCCCCGATGCCGAACATGTCTGCCCCGTTCCAGCAGAAGGTGTGCCAGTAGCAGGCGGCGAAGCGCAGGTGGTCGGCCATACGCTTGCCGAGGATGATTTCATCGGGGTTGTAGTGGCGGAAAGCCAACGGGTTATTGCTGCTGGTGCCTTCGTAACGAACCTGTTCTAGCTGATCAAAATAGGATTGCATGAGTGACTCCTTGGTAACGGTGCCCGGCGTAAGGGATGCGGGATGCGCTCATCTTCGGAGTAAGTGGCGGAATGCTCAATTACGTTATTTCACACTTAAATTCACAGAATTATTAAATGTGCGCGGGATCTCATAATTCAACGAAGGGCCTGTTTTGCTGGTCTCGGGATATTTCACAGGTTTAAAACATGACCGCCATCATAAAATCAACATTAAACTAAAAACCGTAATTCACTGGTGAAAATCTGTAATTGCTGAATATCGCATAAGCGACAACAATCCACGGGAAGTTTCGTGTTTTATCTCGTCACCTTTCAATTTTGCCGTTTGAAAGCGTATGGATAACTATTTCCCTACACAACTCAAGGGTTATAAAATGAAATTCAAACCACTCTTGCTTTCTGCTTGCGCACTGCTGCTACTGGCCAGCCAACCGGGCTACAGCCAACAGATTAAAATCGGTATGGCCATCGACGACCTGCGTCTGGAGCGTTGGCAAAAAGACCGCGATATTTTTGTCAAGAAAGCCAACGCCCTGGGGGCCGATGTGTTTGTTCAGTCGGCCAACGGCAATGAAGAAACCCAAATGGCGCAGATCGAGAATATGATCAACCGCGGCGTCGATGTCCTGGTGATCATCCCTTATAACGGCCAAGTGCTGAGCAACGTGATCAGCGAGGCGAAGCGCGAAGGCATCAAGGTCCTGGCTTATGACCGCATGATCAACAATGCCGATATCGATTTCTACATCTCGTTTGATAATGAGAAAGTGGGTGAGATGCAGGCGGAAAGCCTGGTGCAGCGCGTGCCGCAGGGCAACTATTTCCTGATGGGCGGCTCGCCGGTGGACAATAACGCCAAGCTGTTCCGCAAGGGGCAGATGACCGTGCTACAACCGCTGATCGACAGCGGCAAGATCAAGGTAGTGGGCGATCAGTGGGCCGACGGGTGGCTGCCGGAAAACGCGCTGAAGATTATGGAAAACGCCCTGACGGCCAACAATAACCAGATCGATGCGGTAGTGGCCTCCAACGATGCCACCGCGGGTGGAGCCATTCAGGCACTGGCTGCGCAAGGGTTGGCGGGGAAGGTGGCGATTTCTGGCCAGGACGCCGATCTGGCGGCGGTAAAACGCATCGTGGCGGGCACCCAGACCATGACGGTCTATAAACCGATCAGCAAACTGGCCGACGAAGCGGCGGATATCGCCGTGCAACTGGGCAAAGGGGAACAACCCAAGTCCAACGCCAAATTAAATAATGGCAGTAAAGAGGTTTCGGCCTGGCTATTAACCCCAGTACAGGTGGATAAAACGAATATCGAGAGTACGGTTATTGCCGATGGTTTCCATAAGCAATCGGACCTTAATTAATGGCAACGCCATCTGGGGGGAGTGAATAATGCCCTGCCTGTTAGAAATGCGAAATATCACTAAACAATTCGGCGCAGTGAAAGCCGTGGATAATGTCAGCCTGCACTTGGAAGCGGGGCAGGTATTATCCTTGTGCGGTGAAAATGGCTCAGGAAAATCCACCTTGATGAAAGTGCTGTGCGGAATATATCCGCACGGCAGTTATCAGGGCGATATTTATTTTTCGGGCGAGATCGTTTCGGCGAAAACCATTCGCGATACCGAGCAGAAAGGTATCGCCATCATTCACCAGGAATTGGCCCTGGTGAAGCAGATGACGGTGCTGGAGAACCTGTTTCTCGGCAACGAGTGGGGCCGCTATGGGGTGATGGATTACGACAACATGTACCTGCGCTGCCAGCGCATGCTGGCACAGGTCAAGCTGGAGGTTGACCCCAATACCCGCGTGGGTGAACTGGGGTTGGGCCAACAGCAATTGGTGGAGATCGCCAAGGCCTTGAACAAACAGGTGCGCCTGTTGGTACTCGATGAGCCCACCGCCTCATTGACCGAAAGTGAAACCGCCACGTTGCTGGCGATCATTGCGGATCTGCGCGATCACGGGATCGCCTGTATCTACATTTCGCACAAGCTCAACGAGGTGAAAGCGATCTCGGACTTTATCTGCGTGATCCGCGATGGCAAGCACATTGGCACCCGGCCTGCGGCGGAGATGAGCGAGGACGATATCATCGCCATGATGGTTGGCCGTGAGCTGACCGAGCTGTATCCGCAGGAACCCCATACCATCGGCGAGGTGGTCCTGCAGGTGGAAAACCTCACTGCCTGGCACCCGGTCAACCGGCATATCCGCCGGGCCGATAATGTGTCTTTTACCCTGCGGCGTGGGGAGATCCTCGGCGTGGCCGGGCTGGTTGGCTCCGGGCGTACCGAAACCATGCAGTGCCTGTTTGGCGCCTATGCGGGGCGTTGGCAGGGCAATATCACCATCGCAGGGCAGGCGGCCACCATCACCAACTGCCGCGAGGCAATGCGATATGGCATCGCCATGGTGCCAGAAGACCGCAAGCGCGATGGCATTGTGCCGGTGATGGGCGTGGGGGCCAACATGACGTTGGCGGCGCTGGGGGATTTAAGTGGCGCGTTGACGGTGCTGGATGATGCGCAGGAGCAGGCCACTATCCAACAATCGCTGGCACGGTTGCGGGTAAAAACGTCTTCTGCGGAGCTGGCTATCGCGCGTCTCAGCGGGGGTAACCAGCAGAAAGCCATCCTGGCGAAGTGCCTGTTGCTGAACCCGCAAATCCTCATTCTGGATGAGCCAACGCGCGGCATAGATATCGGGGCCAAGCAAGAGATTTACAAACTGATCAATCAATTGGCACAACGGGGGCTCGCGGTGATTGTGGTGTCCTCCGAATTGCCGGAGGTGCTGGGGTTAAGCGATCGGGTATTGGTGATGCACCAAGGGCAGATCAAAGCCGATTTGGTGAACCGCGATCTGACCCAGGAACAGGTAATGGAAGCGGCCTTGAGGAGTGAAACACATGTTGAAAAGCACGCAATCTGAAGCCAGCCTGCCGCCAGTGGAGGCAAAAAAGCCGCCGTTCGGGCTGAAAACCGTCAACCTGCAGGTGTTCGTGATGCTGGCGGCGATCGCCGTCATCATGCTGTTCTTTACCTTTACCACCGAAGGGGCCTATCTCAGCGCCCGTAACATCTCTAACCTGCTGCGCCAGACGGCGATCACCGGCATTCTGGCGGTGGGCATGGTGTTCGTGATTATTTCGGCGGAGATCGACCTTTCCGTTGGCTCAATGATGGGGCTGTTGGGGGGCGCGGCAGCGATCTTTGACGTCTGGTTCGGCTGGCCGCTGCCGTTGACCATTGTGGTCACGCTGTTGGCGGGGCTGTTGCTGGGGGCGTGGAATGGCTGGTGGGTAGCCTATCGTAAAGTCCCTTCGTTTATCGTCACTCTGGCGGGGATGTTGGCGTTTCGCGGTATTCTGATCGGCATTACCAATGGCACCACCGTGTCACCCACCAGCAATGCCATGTCACAGATTGGCCAGAGCTACCTGCCCAACGGAGTGGGTTTTGGCATTGGCGCGGTCGGTCTGATGCTGTTTGTGGCCTGGCAGTGGCGGCGGCGTAGTAGACGTACGCAACTGGGCTTGCCGGTAGCGGCAGCGAGCGGCGATGTCACCCGGCAGAGCATCATGGCAATCCTGGTATTAGGGGCGATTTACCTGCTGAACGACTATCGTGGGGTGCCAACGCCGGTGCTGATCCTGACCGCATTGATGCTGGCTGGGATCTTTATGGCGTCGCGTACCGCCTTTGGCCGCCGTATTTATGCCATCGGCGGTAATATCGATGCCGCGCGGCTTTCCGGGGTTAACGTTGAGCGTACCAAGCTGGCGGTGTTTGCCATCAACGGCCTGATGGTGGCGATTGCCGGGCTGATCCTCAGTTCGCGCCTTGGGGCCGGTTCGCCTTCTGCCGGTAACATTGCCGAGCTGGATGCTATCGCCGCCTGCGTGATCGGTGGCACCAGCCTGGCGGGGGGGATTGGTAGCGTGGCGGGAGCGGTGATGGGGGCGTTTATCATGGCCTCATTGGATAACGGCATGAGCATGTTGGACGTGCCGACGTTCTGGCAATATATCGTCAAAGGCGCGATCCTGCTGCTGGCGGTGTGGATGGATTCCGCGACCAAACGCCGGGTCTAGGCGCGGCTTTACACTTGTAGCTGTGACCGTATTTATTGCTGGGGAGCCCCCATGTTTAAGAAGCGCTACCGTATTACGCTGCTGTTCAACGCCAATAAAGTGTATGACCGCCAGGTGGTGGAGGGCGTTGGGGAGTATTTACAGGCGTCGCAAAGTGATTGGGATATCTTTATCGAAGAGGATTTTCGCTGCCGCATCGATAATATCAAGGACTGGTTGGGGGACGGCGTGATCGCCGATTTCGACGACCGGAATATTGAGCAGCTGTTGCGTAATGTCCAGGTGCCGCTGGTTGGCGTCGGGGGCTCTTATCATCGGGAGGCGGATTACCCGCCGGTGCATTACATCGCGACCGATAACCATGCGCTGGTGGAAGCGGCGTTTATGCACCTGAAAGAAAAAGGGCTGAACCGCTTTGCGTTCTATGGCCTGCCGGCCGAGGGGGGGAAGCGTTGGGCGCAGGAACGTGAACAGGCTTTCCGCCAGTTGGTGGCGGCGGAACAGTATCAAGGGGTGGTGTATCAGGGGATGGAAACCGCGCCGGAGAACTGGCAATACGCCCAGAATCGCCTGGCGGACTGGGTGCAGACTTTGCCCCAGCAGACCGGGATTATAGCCGTTACCGATGCGCGGGCGCGCCACCTGTTACAGGTGTGCGAGCACCTGGATATTCCCGTGCCGGAAAAACTCTGTGTGATTGGCATCGATAACGAAGAGCTGACGCGTTATCTCTCACGCGTGGCGTTGTCGTCGGTGGTGCAGGGGACGCGCCAGATGGGCTATCGTGCCGCCAAGCTGTTACATCAACTGCTTGATCAGCGTGATCTGCCGCTACAGCGTATTCTGGTGCCGCCGGTGAAGGTGATTGAACGGCGGTCTACTGATTTCCGTTCACTGCGTGACCCGGCGGTGATCCAGGCCATGCACTATATCCGTTACCATGCCTGCAAGGGGATCAAGGTGGAGCAGGTACTGGATGCGGTGGGCATGTCCCGTTCCAATCTGGAAAAGCGCTTCAAGGATGAAACCGGCCAGACGATCCATAACGCCATCCACCAAGAAAAGCTCGATCGCGCCCGCAATTTACTCACCGCGACCTCATTGCCCATCAATGAAATTTCCCAGATGTGTGGCTACCCATCGTTGCAGTACTTCTATTCGGTGTTCAAGAAAGGCTATGACATGACACCCAAAGAGTGCCGCGACCGTTTTGGGGAGGTCGGCTATTGAAACCGCAGTACCGGCACTGTTGGTCACGCGGCACATAATATTTCTGTCATTACGGCTCCCTATAGTGGCGTTGCTTTTTACCTTTGGGCAAAACCATTATCAGGGAGTACATAATATGCATAATTTACCATCCCGCCTGGCACTGCTGGCCAGTTGCCTGGCATTCAGCACCACGCTATGGGCGCAGGCTCAGGAAGTCCCCGCCGTGCTGGCCGGACACGCCGTATTTCCGGTGAAGTCCAGCGTCACTGCCCCCCAGGATGCACCAACCGATCTGCAACAGAGTGGTAAATACACCAGTGGCAAACGCATCACCGAACTGGGTAGCGTAGCGGGGAAATCTGCCGATCGGCTGACCGGCATCGGGCTACCCATCAATGGCCAGCCGTTGCAGGGGCATTCCGGTATCAAACACATGCCGGATGGCACCTACTGGGTGCTGACCGACAACGGCTTTGGCAGCAAGGCCAACTCGCCGGACGCCATGCTGTATCTCAACCATTACCGTATCGATTTCAAGGAAGGCACGGTAACGCCGCTAAAAACGCTGTTCCTGCACGATCCCGATAAAAAAGTGCCGTTCCATATCGTCAATGAAAGCAGCGACAAACGTTACCTGACCGGCAGCGATTTCGACCCGGAAAGCTTCCAGTTTGCCGACGATGCCCTATGGATCGGCGATGAATTTGGCCCTTACCTGATTAAAGCGGATTTGAACGGCAAGGTGCTGGCGGTATTTGATACCCAGGTTGACGGCAAGGTAGTGAAATCGCCGGATAACCCGACGCTGACGCTGCCAGGTGCGCCGGATGGCAAGCAGAACTTCCAGGTGGCGCGCTCCAAGGGCTTTGAAGGAATGGCGGTGTCACCAGACGGTAGTAAGCTGTATCCCCTGTTGGAAGGGGCGCTGTGGGATGGCGAAGAGTTCGAGAACGTGGCGGGCAAACGCTACCTGCGGGTGCTGGAGTTTGACGTCAAACAGCAGGCATGGACTGGCCGCAGCTGGCAGTATGTGTTGGAAGACAATCAGAACGCCATCGGTGATTTCAATATGATCGACGCCAATCATGGCCTGGTGATCGAACGTGATAATGGTGAAGGCACAGCCGATAAAGCCTGTGCGGCAGGCGCGCCAACGGATAACTGCTTCAGCCAGATCGCCAAATTCAAACGGGTCTACAAAATAGCGTTTTCCGACGCCAACGTCGGCAAACCGGTAGAAAAACTGGCGTATATCGATTTGCTGAACATTCAGGACCCGCAGAAGCTGGCGCGTAAACCGCTGAATAACGGCGTGCTGACCTTCCCGTTCTTCACTATCGAGAATGTCGACGTGGTGGATGGCAGCCATATCATCGTGGGGAACGACAATAACTTCCCGTTCTCTTCCAGCCGCGAACCCAACGTGGCGGATGATAACGAATTTATTTTGCTGGATGTGAAAGCCCTGCTACAACCGTAAAATTTTCCTTTATCGCCAAGCCTTCTCCTGATGGGGTGAAGGCTTTTTTATTCCGGTGATAAAGGAATACGTTAAGTAACTCCGTTTGGGTGGAAGCATAGTAGATATAGACGCAGTCATTTTCAGGTAAGTATATTAATAAAACGTTACTTTCAATCTTGCCGCTTCAGGTTGGCTTTCTGGTAGTCTGCTCTGGGCGTTTTACACTATGTCGCCATTTGCATTGTGAATAATGGCACCAAGGATTGAAGGTGGGAAAATGTCTCGTGTCAGTACCGAAAGTATTATTGCGAAATTAAATTCGTTAGCTATTGCTATTCCTTTGGAGATCTTGATTGCGTGGGAGTCTAGTGATGAGGCTTGGTGTTTAAAGGACGTGCATAAAAAGCCGGTGTATGCCAATGCCAGATATGGCCTGTTACTGAAACCGGAAGGAAATGGGAGACCTTCTGCACTGGCCCCTTTTAAGCCCTTTATCTCAATCCATGACCAACGCGTTATTGATGAGGTGAGGAAGATTGAGGCAGTAGGGATCCTCCCTATTGATAGCAAACGCATATTCAGCGTGTTTTATTGTGAACGCATGCCCTACTACGACAAACAGGCTCATTGCTCCGGTATTATCAGCCATATCAAGCCACTGCACTCCATCACACCGCGTTTTTTTGTCTCTGGTGACGGCATCGGTAAATTAACCGTTGCTTGTCCCTCCGAGATTTTATCCGCTAAGGAATGGGTCGTGGCTTTTCTGTTGTTACAAGGCATGGCGGAGAAGGAGATTGCCGGTATTCTCAACAGAACGCTGAGAACGGTAAAGTTCCATAAAAGTAACATTCTGGCGAAAGTCCATTGTGAAACCACACGGGAGTTTATATTTTTTGCCAGAAAGCAGCAATGGCAATTCTATATCCCACCGTTATTTTCTAAACCCTGTTATATCATCCGCTAATCATCTCACTACAAAACTGTACCTTTGGTACAGTTTATTGTTTACGCTTCAAGAGTATGCTCGCTTTCATCATCTGGCATCCCAGTTGATATCTCAATGACATGGATGAGAAGAGGTCATACAATGAGTTATGCAAGCAATCTTGATTTTCCCATATTAATTGTTTCTGTACGCGATAATAAAATACAGGTCGATGATAGCTATCATGCGATAAAGGAGGTGCTGGCATTAAATAACTACCATTTTATCCACGCGGAAACCAATGAAACGGCCCTGGCGATGGCCAGAAAAGAAGCGGGTATCGGTTGTATCATTATTAATGAGTGTGATGGGGCTAACCTGGGTGAGGGGTCTCCCATTATCAAGGAGATTATTCGTGTGATCCGCGCTAAAAACAGCCGGGTGCCTATCTTCTTTTCGTCAAGTGTGCCTTTGTTAGGGCGTTTATCGACGGAGGTGATTCAAGAGATCCATGAGTACATCAACATCAGCGAAGATACGCCCAAGTTTATTGCTGGCCGCATTCATCTGGCTATACGTCAGTATGTTGAGAACCTGCTGCCGCCTTACTTCGCCGCGCTAAAAAGTTACGCGTTAGACAGCCCTTACTATTGGGATTGCCCGGGGCATCAAGGGGGCGTTGCCTATCTTAAGCACCCGGTAGGCCGTGAGTTTATCAATTACTTTGGCGAAAACCTGATGCGGGCAGACATCGGTATCTCTACGCCGGAAATGGGGGACTGGCTTGAACATAAGGGAGCGCCGGGCGAATCGGAAACGCGAGCCGCCAAACTGTTTGGCGCGGACAAAACCTTCTATGTGACAGGGGGCTCATCCCAGTCTAACCAGATAGTGGGCCACTCAATTGATTTAAAAGATAAAATCATCCTGGTTGACCGCAATTGCCACAAGTCCGTCAACCATGAGCTGACCATCACCCAGGCTAAACCGGTCTATTTCCAGCCTGCGCGTAATGGGCTCGGCATTATTGGCTTGATCTCTCCCGATCAGTTTGAAGCCAGAGCGATCCAGCAAAAAATTGATGACAGCGTGCTGGCTTATCAGGCAGAAGACCGCTGCCCCGCCTATGCCATCATCACTAACTGCACTTACGACGGTTTGATTTATGACGTCACCGCCGTCACCCAAACGCTGGCCAAGTCGGTACCCCGGATCAAATTTGATGAAGCCTGGTATGCCTATGCGAAATTCCACCCCCTCTATCAGGGGCGTTTCGCCATGGATGTCCCCGAGGATAAAGACAACGGCCCAACGCTGTATGCCGTGCAATCGACACACAAGATGCTGGCGGCCTTTTCTTCAGCCTCGATGATACATATCCGCAATTCCAAGCGTGCGCCGGTGGATTACGACATTTTCAACCAGGCTTTTATGATGCACGGCACCACGTCACCGTTCTATCCGATTATTGCCTCGATGGATGTGGCGACCGCCATGATGGAGGGACAAGCCGGTAAGACATTGGTCGATGAAGCTATTCACGACGCTATCAGCTTCCGCAAGACGCTGGTGACCGTTGCAGACAAGCTCAAAGCGGAAAAAAGTGACAGGGGATGGTTCTTCGATGTCTGGCAGCCGAGCACGTTGCTGCAGGAGGGCAAAAAGGTTCCCTTCACCCAGGTTGCCGACGAGGTGCTAGCCAACGATCCCACCTGCTGGCAGCTGCGAGCGGGAGAGGCATGGCACGGCTTCGGCGATTTGCCGGAAGGTTATGCGATGTTGGATCCCATCAAGGTCACCATTACCTGCCCTGGGTTGAACGCGCAAGGAAAGATGAATGTTTTCGGCATCCCCGCGCCGGTAGTGGCAAAATTCCTGGATACCCAGCGAATTATCCCGGCCCGCAACGGCGACTACACCATTCTGGTATTATTTGCATTGGGTTCTACCCAGGGCAAATGGAATACCCTGATCGACATGCTGATGATATTTAAACATCACTATGACGAGAATACCCCGTTGACCTTGGTGCTTCCGCAGGTTGCGGCCAGCTTCCCCGCCTATCACAACATGGGCATCGGTGATTTATGCCGGTCGATCCATCAGGCCAATATCGAGCTGAAAATTGCCGAGCTTTTGGAGCTTGCCTGTTCTGCAGAGGCCATCCCCGTTCTTACCCCCTCCCAGGCCTATCAATGCCTGATCTCCGACCAAACCGAGCAGGTCAAGGCTGCCGACATAAACAACCGCACGCTGGGCGTGATGATAACCCCTTACCCACCGGGCATTCCGCTCATCATGCCGGGTGAAAAGGTGACGTCAGAATCACGGGCCATCGTCGATTACCTGGTGGCCTTGCAGACCTTCGGCCAGCGCTTCCCCGGCTTTGAACATGAACTGCAGGGGGTGGAAGTGGATGAGAACGGCACTTATTGGGTACGGTGCATAAAAGAAACGCCTGCCAGCGCTGCCGACAAGGTTCCTGTTTCCACCATGCGTTAATCAGCCTGCGCATTATCCCCATGGGTGCGATCCGCACCCTCTTCAAGATTTGTATCAACGCAATAATGATGGGAAATATCATGGCTTCTGTTAATACTGCCTCCGTAAAAAAAATGGGGTTGGTCGCCCTGACGTTGGTGACTGCCTCTAACATGATGGGATCCGGGGTCTTTATGCTGCCAACCAATCTGGCGGGCATCGGGTCTATCTCTTTATTTGGCTGGGTGATTACCATTGTTGGCGTGATTGCCTTGGCGCTGGTGTTTGCCAAGAACAGCATGGTGACACCGCGTGATGGCGGCATTATTGCCTATGCCAGCGACGCATTTGGGCCATTTATTGGCTTTCAGACCACCATCTGTTACTGGATCAGCGCCTGGGTGGGTAACGTGGCGCTGCTGGTGGCGGGTGTGGGTTACCTAAGTTATTTCTTCCCCATTCTCAAAGATCCGCTTGTCAGCTCTATCACCGCCATTGTTATCCTCTGGGGGTTTATCGCTCTGGCTTCTTTGGGGGCAAGGGTGGCCGGGCGCTCCCAATCATTCACCGCCTGCTGCATGCTGGTGGTGGTATTGGGGATCGGTTTTATTGGCTGGTTCTGGTTCAAACCCGCGTTGTTCACCGAAGTTTATAATGGCACCAAGGGTAGCGACGCTTCGGCAATCCTCTCCGCCGCATCTTTGGCTTTGTGGGGCTTCCTGGGTGTGGAATCCGCAGTGGTGTCCAGCGGACAGGTGGAAAACCCCGAATCCACCGTGCCCAAGGCGACGGTATTGGGGCTGCTGATTGCCGCCGTGTGTTATGTCACCAGCTGTTCGGTGATTATGGGATTGGTACCGCATAGTGAATTGGTGAATTCCGCCGCCCCCTTTGCCGACGCCGCTCGTTATATGTTTGGTGAATTTGCCGGGGAAGTGGTTTCCGCACTGAGCATTATCGCCTGTTTCGGCTCGATCTCTGGCTGGCTGATCTTGCAGTCTGAAGCCCCAAAAGCTGGCGCGAAGCAGGGGCTATTCCCGAAATTCTTTGCCGTGGTGAACAAAAACGATGTACCGATGAAGGGGCTGATTTTTACCGGCGTGCTGATGACCGTGGTATTACTGACCACGGCTTCGCCTAATCTGGCAAAACAGTTTCAGGTGATTGTGCTGATGTCGGTGTTTGCCTCTTTACTGCCCTATATCTATGCGCTGGTCGCGCTACCGATCATCATGGTGGCCAAATCTATGAATAAGGGCGGGGGCTTCATTTTCTACTGCACGTTGGCGGTGATTGGCATTCTCTACAGTCTGTTTGCCCTGTTCGGATCGGGAGGCAATGCCATGTTCTGGGGGGTATTGATGATGATGCTCACCATCCCGTTATATGCACTGGTTGCGGCAAAACGCAGCAAAAGCGGGATAAAAACACTGTACCTGGATAGCGAGGAGTAGCTGTAAAAAAACAGAAAGCGCGGTAACAATGAAGGCGTTACTGCAACAGTGAATGGCTCTTTTATCTCAAAGCCTTCTCCTTGGGGGGAGGCTTTTTATAAAGGTGACAAATAAAATACAGCGAATCACCCCTTTTCGGGGAGATATAAAACCCTGCCATTATTAGTTGTTCATTTTAACTAAACGCGTTACTTTCAATTTTGCGTAATATCCTAGCGGTGAGGCTAAGTGGCAATTCTACATTTCGCCGTTATTTGCCAAACCTTGCTATATCATCAGGTAATAGTCCCACTAAAAATAGTACCTTTGCGACTATTCAGATATTGGCAAGGTCCGACAGTAAGGCTAGAACATTGATCTAATAAGATTAGTGGCGGATCTGTGCCAGCTCGTCTTCGGTCAGACCGGTCATTTTCATGACGGTGTTGCGATCGAGACCGTTCTGCAGCATGGTGCGGGCAATTTTCAGCGTAGCATCGCGCTCGCCTTCTGAATGCCCTTCCTGCCGACCAAGCTGAATGCCCTTCTCGATACCCTTCTCAATGCCCTTCTGTTCAAGCTGTTGTGCGATGGTCATCAGTGTGTCCCCATGTTGCGGCACTCGCTGTGCCAGTTGGCGTACAAAGGCTTCGGCGTCTGACGTTTCGCCCGCCTGTACAATATAGTGTACCAGCGATACTACCTGTGATGAAGAGAGATATCCGGCCAGTAGGATGGGAGCGAGCCTATCCACCAGTTCCGCCAGATCCCGATGATGAATGTGCTTCTGCAGTAGTGTCAGAGCCGCCATGCTGCGATGGCCTGCGATTTCGTCATCAGGGATGACGGTGACATCGACAAGCGGAAAAGCAGCGCTGTAAAGTTTACCGGCCAGCTCTGGGTTAGCAAACTCATCCAGCCACCGGGTGGAATAGGGGTATGGGCTGCGCTTACCGGTATAGAATAGCATCGGTATTACCAAAGGTAGCTTTTTGTGGCCCGCCTCCAGATGGCGCTGCATGGCCGCTACAGCGTACCTGATGAGCCTGAAAGCCATGTGCTGATCCGGGGTGGACTGGTGTTCGATGAGCACGTGGACATAACCGTCATCCCCAGCAGTGGTTTTCAGGCTGTAGAGCACGTCGCTGAAGTACTGGCGGAGGTTATCTTCCACAAAGGAGCCTGATTCCAGTTTCAGGGTATTAAGGTCGCAGATGGCACGCAGCTCTGCCGGGAGGTGTAGTTCCATGAAATCACGGGCAACCTCTGGCTGGGTCAGGAACTGTCTGAATGTGGCATCGTGGGGTGTTGGCGTGTTGTTTTTCTTTTTCATCATAATCATTTCACTCCGATACTGATTTTAAGCTGACGTTATTATTTTTCGCATGTCTCTCCATTGATTTATCTGAGGCAGGCTCCGGCGAACCTGTATTCAGGACATTTATTAATTCACCGATGTTTTTATTAAGATGTGAAATTAATTCAGATTTTGTTTGTGGCATACCCATAAAGAACCCCCTCTCTTTTTTAGCATAGATCCCGTGAAGGCATTGCATGGTGTAATTATGGACTACCGACTATTACAGGGGAAGAGGTATTGGCGACGTCACGGTTCCTTCAACCAAATACACACCTGCGGTCAAATATATTTGCACGGAAAAATTCAGGATAATAGCTATGTTGTCATCAATATGAATAATTTCTGCCAAAGATGCAGCCAATTCTCACATTTCTTTTTCGTGGTTAAAAAATGATGGGCCGGTTAGGGAGGATTTTTACCAGCGTACTGATGACCGTGGTATTACTGACCACGGCTTCGCCCTAATCTGGCAAAAAAGTTACAGGTAAGTGTTATGCGTTGGTTGTCGCTAAACGCAGTAAAAGCGGGATCAAAACGTTGTACCTGGTTAGCGAGGAATAGCCGTAAAAAACAGAAAGCGCGGTAACAATTTTCGTTCCCGGTCAACAACCGGAAAACGCAAACTGTGCCGCGCCTAGTTAGCAGCAGTAGCGATTAATGCACTGCCTGTGGGGCTTGCCAGTTTTCGTGATAGATATGTACGGCTTGCTCTTGCGTGGTAGTGCGATCGCCGGTCAGGCGGTAGGCCACGGTGAAGGCAAAATCAAACGCGGCCCCCAACCCTTGGCCACTGATCAGATTGCCATCTTCCACAACCCTTTCAGCCACGTAGGTACCATCTTCGATCTCCTGATGCAGATCGCCAGAACAGACATAACGGCGGCCTTGCAGCAGTTTGTTGGCAGCCAGCACGCGAGCGGCGGCAGAACACAGTGGGCAGATCAGCTTGGCAGCACGATCGTGGCGGCGGATAAACTCCACGACCAGCTCGTTTTCCGCCATTGCGGCAGTAGCCTGCGGCCCACCGGGGATCACCACGGCATCGTACAGTTGGTCCATGCGGCGTTCCAACAGAGCATCGGCAAACATACGTATCTGGTGATAGCTGCGCAGCTCCAGCCTATCCTGGCAGGACAGCAGCTCTACCTCTATCTCCATACGACGTAACACGTCGATCACGATAACCGCCTCGGCCTCTTCAAATCCTTCGCTCAGCAGGACGGCAACTTTCTTGGTCATAGCATCTCCAGCAATGTACGGGTTAATAACCCGGGCTCGGCTAGGGTAGCAGATAAAAGGCGGGAGTTTTGTGCGGGAGAGCAAGTGTAAGAAGGGGATCGCGGAAACTTGAATTCCCTCTTAGCAGGTAGGGGGATTCGCGCTATAATCTGCGACTTGCTTCCTGTATCCAGAGGAAGATCCTCGTCCCCGGTGGGGCGGCTGGACTTCAAATCCAGTTGGGGCCGCCAGCGGTCCTGGGCAGGTTCGACTCCTGTGATCTTCCGCCATTCGATGTCTTCTGAACTCTCCCAACGTCAACTAAACCCACGTTAAACCCTTGTGTATCAAGCCTTCCTTGTATTCCGAAGTCAACAGGAGTCTACTGGTATCAATATGCCCCTGGGGGCACTATTGGGCAAACCGACCACTGTGGGTAAAATCACATGCCACCAAAACAGCTGAAAACCATTAACAATCAAACAATAGCGTCACTTGATGCCCGTAGCAAACCCTATAAGTTTTCTATCGGTAGGGGGCTCTATCTGCTGGTAGTGCCTACAGGCTCAAAATACTGGCGTCTGAAGTACCGCATAGACGGAAAGGAAAAGAGCCTGGCATTCGGGACATACCCTGCTGTCACGATTAGCGAGGCCATCATGTTAAGGGAAGAGGCCAGAGCGAAGATCAAAGATGGTTACGATCCCGCGATTGATAAAACTCTGGAGAGGGAACAACGCCGCCAGGAACGTACTAAACAAGCTTTCCAGCTTTCGCTCACCGAACCCGGTGGGCTTATCATCAAAACAACTAAGCAAACCCTATCGCTTACGCCAGAGCAAACTCAGGCCGTCAAAGCATTCTTGCTTTCAGGAGGAAACAACGATGCCATTAACTGATGCAAAAGTTCGGGCATTAAAGCCCAGAGATAAGCCGTACCGCTTAGGTGACGCCGGGGGGCTATACGTTGAAGTGGCAACGAATGGATCGCGTTACTGGCGCATGAAATACCGGGTTGCCGGTAAAGAGAAGCGTCTTGCCTTTGGCGTTTACCCCGATGTTTCACTGGCAGATGCTCGTGAAAAGCGCGATGCGGCCAAAAAGATCCTTGCGGCAGGCGGTGACCCTAGTGAAACCAAAAAGGCGGAGAAGCTTGCTCAGAAGCTGAATTCGGAAAACACCTTTGAAGCTATCGCCCGCGAGTGGCATCAGACCAAAGCTGACCGCTGGTCACTGCGCTACCGTGATGAAATCATTGATACCTTCGAGAAAGATATCTTCCCTTATATCGGCAAGCGGCCTATTGCCGATCTCAAGCCGATGGAGTTGCTGGAAGCACTACGCAAAATGGAGAAACGCGGAGCGCTGGAGAAAATGCGTAAGGTTCGCCAACGCTGCGGAGAAGTCTTTCGTTTTGCTATTATCACCGGCAGAGCTAATTACAATCCTGCCCCCGATCTCGCCAGCGCTTTGGCAACGCCGAAGAAGGAGCACTTCCCCTTCCTGACAGCTCAGGAACTGCCATATTTCCTCAAAGACCTATCTGGTTACACTGGCAGTGTCATCACTAAAACCGCAACCAAGATCATCATGCTGACGGGTGTAAGAACCCAGGAGCTGAGATTCGCGTGTTGGCAGGATATCGACTTCGATAATGGCGTATGGAGCATTCCGCCTGAAGTGATGAAAATGAAGCGACCGCATGTCGTTCCATTATCAACGCAGGTTATCGAGCTGTTCAGTTCTCTCAAGCCGATTACTGGAGGCTATCCCTTGGTGTTCATTGGTCGGAACGATCAGCGTAAGCCAATCAGTAAGGAAAGCATCAATCAGGTCATCGAGCTATTGGGTTACAAGGGGCGACTGACTGGCCATGGCTTCCGCCACACCATGAGTACCATCTTGCATGAGCAGGGCTATAACTCTGCCTGGATTGAGACGCAGCTTGCGCATGTGGATAAGAACAGCATCCGTGGCACGTACAACCATGCGAAGTATCTGGATGGACGGCGTGAGATGCTGCAGTGGTATGCCGATTACATGGATAACCTGGAGCGTGATGGGAATGTGGTGCATGGTGAGTTTGGGTGTCGTGCTTAGGGTGAGGTGATTTTTCTGAAGGGGGGTCGGCAGTGCCAGTAGTGATGCTGGTGCTGTTGGTTTTTTCGATGAAATAAATCGAAAAATGGAACGGGTTTTTCTATTAAAATAAACTTGTTATAGTTAATCCGTTGAAGCATGAGTGTAATGGGATAATCTGTCTCTTATACACATCTGACGCTGCCGACGATGCCAACTAAAGAGGGGGGGGGGGGGGGGGGGGGGGGGGGGGGGGGGGGGGGGGGGGGGGG
>NZ_JAELTL010000296.1:0-253 GCF_016428815.1 Serratia sp. ASV30
ATACGGGCGATCCATTCAGGATGTTCGACCAATTCGGTATCACAAGCCTTGGCCGCTGCCAACGCACTGAGATCGTCGCTGGTTGGCCCCAGACCGCCGTTGACGATCAGCACGTCGGCAATATGGCCTGTCTCTTATACACATCTCCGAGCCCACGAGACAGGAGGTATCATCGCGTATGCCGTCTTCTGCTTGAAAAGGGGGGGGGGGGGGGGGGGGGGGGGGGGGGGGGGGGGGGGGGGGGGGGGGGGGG
>NZ_JAELTL010000041.1:0-49940 GCF_016428815.1 Serratia sp. ASV30
CCCCCCCCCCCCCCCCCCCCCCCCCCCCCCCCCCCCCCCCCCCCCCCCCCCCCTTTTAGATGTGTATAAGAGACAGCTTTTAGAGATAGCAACCTCACGACAACCACCGAGTTTGATTTAGTAGCTGAGAATGGGCAGTGGTTTATTGACGATATTTTTGATACCAATCAGCAGAGTGTTCGTCATGCTATTGATGCCAATAATAAAGCCCTGCGTATAAAGGGGGAAACATTGCCATAATCGCTAGTTGCCTTTGTCATTTGAGGGCTCACTGCGAACGCCTGACGCTATCGTGCCCTGCGCTTTTTCATCGCGCCATTGCTTGCGCAAAGAAAACATTTTCTCCAGGGCACGTCGTATGGTGGTTATCCAGCCAGCCGGCCGGGGATCCGCCAACATGCTTAATGCACGAGCATAGTCAAGTATCAGCCCTGGTGTCCAGGCCATCGTTTTTGCACGTTTACGTATTTGTACCGCCACCCATAATTCCGGCGTCGTGAGAATTTTACTCAACACCCACCAGTGGCCACGTTGCCCCCATATTTTACTCACTACGCCTTCCAGCGCCGCTTCAAGACCCCGTGCCACACTGCTTGAGCAGTTACGATAGGTGAGATTATAAGTATTGTCTTCACGATAAACTTCCCAGAACCGTTTCAGACGTTCAGCATCGTAGTTCCTGATCCGCACTCGCTGGGTTGAAGAACACCATGCACCGGACTCAGTCACATAATCCGGTTGGAATTTCCCTTTAACATTATTGTCTGCGGTTGCCCGCAGCAAGCGGGTAAATTGATCTGGCGACCGGTCAATATCGACTGCGGGATACAGACTGATATAAATGCCTTCCGGAGATTCTAGTGCAGCATGACCAGTAGAAATCACCCCATCTTTATCCACCGCAGCAATATAACGATCAATAACAGGATGAGGTACCGTTGCACTCTTCGAGGATCCCACAGGAGTCCAGACATGTATGGTCAATGCAGGTTCATCATCATCCGGAGGACCTTCCCATTCAGTTACCAAAGGCGTGGTTATTGCGCTACTGGCTTCCTCTGCGGCCTTATTACCCAAAACTGCGGGGTTGACCTCCAGCTTTTTGACGCGCATCGCCAGCATAACCATATTCCACCCACCAAACATCAACCCCAGTCCTAAACAATAAGGTACGGTGCCGACATAATGGGTCGGATAGGGTTGAAAGAAGAAAATAGCTAACATAACTTCCAATACACCGCCAGCCACCACCAACTTCCAGTTTTTATAGCGCACGACCCCAGCGGAGACGATTTGCAGTAGCCCATCGGCCAAAAACAAAGTGCCAAAAATCATCGATAAAATAAAATGGCCATGGTGTTGCCCACTCAATATCAATATTGCGGCCAGTGAAAATGCACCTCCTTTTACGTAACGCAAGGTACGTTGCCCGCCGATGCCGGTATGCGCGACCATCAACGTTGCCAGTCCCTCTACCAACAACAGGAAAGCGAAGGGATGCAAAGGGAAATAAATCGCGTCATCCAACGCATCGATGAAAACGATTAAACCCGCTAACACGCCTAACCAACCGGCAATCATCAATCCTCGCCAGCGGCTACGCAAATAATCAACCCCAAGTAAAATCATTACCAACCGAACCATGCCTTATCCCCTCTAATTGTAAGGCGGCTTGTCAGATCTACGCAGAGGTGCTCTTCCAAGATGGCATGAGTATAGTTTCCCCCTCTGAAATCACGCAATTTGTGTCGTTTCAAACTGCATAGGTGCAACTACAGGCATTTCTGTACAAGATACTGGGTTGATTGGGGAAATGCGGGTTAAACCAAGTTGATATGGAAAATGATAAAAACGCTGTTAAATCAGAGAGTTGTTGATTTTGGTGGAGTTCGGGGGAGACTTGATATTGGAGCGGGTGAAGGGAATCGAACCCTCGTATGCAGCTTGGGAAGCTGCCGTTCTACCATTGAACTACACCCGCTTAGGTGTGCGACTGGCATTATAACCGGTTATGCGCGCCGGGCAAGAGAAGAAAGTGCATAACTGCCGATGTTTTAAGCGGTTAGCAACACCCCGCTCTCTTCAGGCGAAAAAAAACCGGCACAGTCGCCTGCACCGGTTTAATCACTTGGCGAAGATTACTTGCTCGGGCGCATGGCCGGGAACAGGATCACGTCGCGGATGGTGTGGCTGTTGGTCAACAACATCACCATACGGTCGATACCGATGCCCAAGCCTGCAGTTGGCGGCAGGCCGTGTTCCAGCGCGGTGACGTAGTCTTCGTCGTAGAACATCGCTTCGTCATCACCAGCATCCTTCGCGCTAACCTGATCGGCAAAACGCTGCGCCTGATCTTCTGCGTCGTTCAGTTCCGAGAAGCCGTTACCGATCTCACGCCCACCGATGAAGAATTCGAAACGGTCGGTGATTTCCGGGTTCTCATCATTACGGCGTGCCAGCGGAGAAACCTCTGCCGGATACTCGGTGATGAAGGTTGGCTGGATCAGATGGCTTTCCGCGGTCTCTTCGAAGATCTCGGTAACCACGCGGCCCAGGCCCCAGCTCTTCTCAACCTTGATGCCGATCGACTCGGCAATCGCTACGGATTTAGCCATATCGTTCAGATCGTCCAGATTGGTTTCCGGACGATATTTCTTGATCGCTTCGCGCATGGTCAGCTTGTCAAACGGCTTGCCGAAGTCGAACACCTCATCGCCATAAGGCACTTTGGTGTCACCCAGCACGTCCTGCGCCAGCGTACGGAACAGCGACTCAGTCAGTTCGATCAGGTCTTTGTAATCCGCATACGCCATATAGAGTTCCATCATGGTGAACTCTGGGTTATGACGCGGGGAAACGCCTTCGTTACGGAAGTTACGGTTGATCTCGAACACGCGCTCGAAGCCACCTACCACCAGGCGCTTCAGATACAGCTCTGGCGCGATACGCAGGTACATGTCGATGTCCAGCGCGTTGTGGTGAGTAACGAACGGACGAGCAGACGCGCCGCCAGGGATCACCTGCATCATCGGGGTTTCGACTTCCATAAAGCCTCGACCCACCATGAAGTTACGGATCGCCGCCATCACCTGAGAACGGATCTTGAAGGTGTTACGGGATTCTTCGTTGGCGATCAGATCCAGATAACGCTGGCGATAACGGGTTTCCTGATCGGCCAGGCCGTGGAACTTGTCTGGCAGTGGACGCAGTGCTTTGGTCAGCAGACGCAGCTCGGTACAGTGGATAGACAGTTCGCCAGTTTTGGTCTTGAACAGCTTACCGCGTGCGCCAAGGATATCGCCCAGGTCCCATTTCTTGAACTGCTCGTTGTAAACGCCTTCAGGCAGATCGTCACGTGCCACGTAAAGCTGAATGCGGCCACCCACGTCCTGCAGCGTCACGAAGGAGGCTTTACCCATAATACGGCGGGTCATCATACGGCCAGCCACGGTCACTTCGATACCCAGTGACTCCAGCTCTTCGTTTTCTTTGCTGCCGTATTCGGCATGCAGCTTGTCGGAGGTGGAATCACGACGGAAGTCGTTCGGGAACGCAATGCCGTTCTCGCGCAGCGCGGCCAGTTTTTCACGGCGTGACTGCAGCTCATTGTTGAGATCCAACGCCTGTTCGGCGCCTTGTGCTTGTTGCTCAGACATTTCTGTTCCTCATAACCCGGCTTTCAAACTTGCCTCAATGAATTTATCCAGGTCGCCATCCAGTACGGCCTGCGTATTACGTGTTTCGACGTTGGTGCGCAAATCCTTGATGCGGGAATCATCCAGCACGTAAGATCGGATTTGGCTGCCCCAGCCGATATCGGACTTGTTGTCTTCCAGCATCTGCTTATCAGCATTTTTCTTTTGCATCTCGTATTCATACAGCTTGGCGCGCAGCTGTTTGAATGCCTGATCCTTGTTCTTATGCTGAGAGCGATCGTTCTGGCACTGCACCACAATGTTGGTTGGCAAGTGGGTAATACGCACCGCCGACTCGGTTTTGTTAACGTGCTGACCACCGGCACCGGAGGCGCGGTAAACGTCAATGCGCAGATCGGCCGGGTTGATTTCGATATCGATATCGTCATCCACTTCCGGATAGATAAATACGGAACTGAAGGAGGTATGGCGACGGCCACCGGAGTCGAATGGGCTCTTGCGTACCAGGCGATGCACGCCGGTTTCAGTACGTAACCAGCCAAACGCGTAGTCGCCGATAATCTTGATGGTTGCCGATTTCAGGCCCGCGACGTCGCCGTCGGACTCTTCAATCACTTCCGTTTTAAAACCTTTGGATTCCGCCCAACGCAGGTACATGCGCAGCAGCATGCTGGCCCAGTCCTGTGCTTCGGTGCCGCCGGAACCTGCCTGGATATCCAGGTAGCAGTCCGCGCTATCATATTCACCAGAGAACATACGACGGAATTCTAGTTGTTCCAGCTTGGCGCTCAGTTGATCGAGCTCAACCACGGTCTCGTTAAAGGTGTCTTCGTCTTCCGCCTCGACCGCCAGTTCCAGCAGGCCCGTGACGTCTTCACAGCCTTGTTCCAGCTGATCGATGGTTTCAACAATGGCTTCCAGCGACGAGCGCTCTTTGCCTAATGCCTGTGCGCGTTCAGGTTCGTTCCAAACGTCCGGCTGTTCCAGCTCGGCGTTAACTTCTTCTAAGCGTTCTTTCTTGGCATCATAGTCAAAGATACCCCCTGAGAACGGCTGTCCGCTCGGACACATCCTGAATGCGGTTTTTTACCGGATTAATTTCAAACATGATTTTTTGCGTTCTTACGTTGATGTCGTCGATGGCGAAATGCCATTGGAACCGGTAATTCTAGCGGATCCAGTCGCCAGTTTATAGCGAGTTGGTCAGTTTTTGTGGGGGATTGAGATTAGGGCACCCGCAGGTGCCCTGATAAACCGGTTAACGCGGCCAGAGGTGTTGAATTAGCAACTGCACATTACGGTTGCCACGGAACTCATTCACGTCCAGCTTATACGCCAGTTCCACTTCTTTGATGCTGCTATCCGGCCACTGCGTGGTATCGATGTTGAAGGCGATGCCGTCCAGCAATGGGCCACCACCGAGCGGTTCGATCATCAGCTTCAGGTGTTTTTCGCCCACCAGCCGCTGCTGCAGGATACGGAACTTGCCGTCAAAGGTTGGCTCAGGAAACGCCTGCCCCCACGGCCCGCCCTCACGCAGAAGTTCTGCGGTGGTCAGGGTCAGTTCTTGCATCATCAGTTCGCCGTCCGACCAGATCACGCCTTCCAGCATGGCGGGATCTAGCCATTCGCCGACCAGTTCGCCAAAACGCTGGCGAAACTCGTCAAACTTGGCCTCCTCCAACGACAAGCCCGCCGCCATCGCATGGCCGCCGAACTTCATCATCAGCCCAGGATTCAGGGTATCGAGCCGCTCCAGCGCATCACGCATATGCAACCCGGCCACCGAGCGGCCAGAGCCTTTCAGAATGCCGTCGCCCGCAGGGGCAAAGGCGATCACCGGGCGATGGAAACGCTCTTTGATACGCGACGCCAGAATGCCCACCACGCCCTGATGCCACTCCGGGTGATACATCGCCAACCCGTAAGGCAGTTCAGTGGTCGTGCGTTCCAGTTGATCGCACAGCTCCAGCGCTTCCACCTGCATCCCCTGCTCAATCTCACGCCGGGTCTGGTTGAGCGCGTCGAGATCGTTGGCCAGCATACGCGCCTGGGCAATATCGTCGCTCAACAGCATGGCTACACCGATCGACATATCGTCCAGCCGCCCTGCCGCGTTCAGCCGTGGCCCAAGGGCAAAGCCGAGATCGCTGGCGGCCAATTGCCGCGCATCGCGGTTGGCCACCTCCAGCAAAGCGCGGATACCTGGCCGACACTTGCCAGCCCGGATGCGGTTCAGCCCCTGATACACCAGAATACGGTTGTTGGCATCCAGCGGCACCACGTCTGCCACCGTGCCCAATGCCACCAGATCCAGTAATTCGGCCAAATTAGGCATAGCCAGCGCACGCTGTTCGAACCAGCCGCTGTCACGCAGCTTGGCCCGCAACGCCAACATCAGATAGAAGGCAACGCCAACACCAGCCAGGGATTTGGAGGGAAAATCGCAGTCACGCAGGTTCGGGTTAACGATCGCCTCTGCCGCAGGCAGCGTATCGCCCGGCAGATGGTGATCGGTGACCAGCACCTGTATTCCCAAGCCGTGCGCAACGTCTACACCCGCATGAGAAGAGATGCCGTTATCGACCGTAACGATCAGCTCGGCACCCCGAGCCGCCGCCTGTTCCACCACTTCGGGGCTCAGGCCATAGCCATCCTCAAAACGGTTGGGCACCAGATATTCGATGGAGCTACAGCCCATGCTACGCAAGGCCAGCACCGTCAGGGCGGTACTGGTGGCACCATCTGCATCAAAGTCGCCCACCACCATGATGCGACGGCCATCGGCCAGTGCCTGCTGCAATATCGCTACCGCAGCATCGATACCGCTCAACTGTTGCCAAGGCAACATGCCCTTGACGCTACGCTCCAGTTCCTGTTCACCCTTAACTCCGCGCAACGCGTATAAGCGACGCAACAGGGGGGGCAGGCTGGCGGGTAAATGGCTGGCATCTGCCGCCTCACGGCGGCGTAATTGGGTTTTAATACTCACCGTAACTTATTTCGTGGCTGCGGAGGCTGCATGCGCATCCAACATCGCGGCCATCTCTTTCGGCCCTTGGTAGCCAGGGACAACCATGCCGTTTTTCAGCACGATAGCCGGAGTACCGTTGATACCAAACTGTACGCCCAGTGCATAATGCTGGCTGATATCGGTTTTGCAGGTCGCCGGAGACACTGCGTCGCCCTTCATGGCGGCATCAAAGGCTTTAGCACGGTCTGCGGTACACCAGATGGAACGCATATCTTTCTCTGCCTGAGATTCCAGGCCCTGACGCGGGAACGCCAGATAGCGCACGGTGATCCCCAGATCGTTGTACTCTTTCATCTGCTCGTGCAGCTTGTGGCAATAGCCACAGGTGATATCGGTAAACACGGTGATCACGTGTTTCTCTTTCGCCGCTTTGTAGACGATCATCTGATCTTTCAGCGCTTCCAGACGGGTCATCAACAGTTGATTAGTCACGTTGACCGGCTCACCGCCGCTGACGTCAAACAGCGGCCCTTGCAGCACGTGTTTGCCATCTTCCGTCACATACAGCGTGCCGCCTTCGGTCAATACGGTTTTCAAACCAGCGACCGGCGAGGGTTGCACGTCTGCCTGCTTAATGCCCAGGCTACCTAGTGCTTTCTGAATAGCTGCATCGTCAGCATGGGCCGCACCGGTAACCGAAGCCACCAGCAGGGAGAGCAGCATTAAACCTTTTTTCATTCTTCCAATCCTTTCGATCCCTGCGCGTCAGGCGCGCGGGTGATGCTGTTGATGTAGCTGTTTCAATCTTTCAGTGGCTACATGAGTATAAATTTGTGTGGTTGAGAGGTCGCTATGCCCCAATAACATCTGTACGACACGAAGATCGGCCCCATGGTTCAGTAAATGGGTGGCGAAAGCATGGCGCAGCACATGCGGAGACAACCGTTCGCTGTCGATACCCGCTAGGATCGCATAGTGTTTAATCCGATGCCAGAACGTCTGGCGGGTCATTTGCTGGCTGCGGTTGCTGGGAAACAGCACATCCAGCGTCTGGCCGTTCAGCATCCAGGGCCTGCCGTGTTCCAGATAATTTTCGATCCAGTACACCGCTTCTTCGCCCAACGGCACCAGGCGCTCTTTGTTGCCTTTACCGATCACCCGCACCACGCCCTGGCGCAGGCTGACATCGCTGATGGTCAACCCCACCAGCTCCGACACGCGCAAGCCGGTGGCATACAACACCTCGAGCATAGCCTTGTCACGCAGCTCCAACGGTTGATCGACGCAAGGCGCCTGTAGCAAGGCCTCAACCTGCGCTTCGCTCAGATCCTTGGGTAACCGCTGCGGTAATTTGGGCGAGGCCAGCAACGCGGTGGGGTCATCCGCCCGCATTTTTTCACGGTTGAGATATTGGAACAGGCGGCGCATCGCGCTTAACAACCTGGCTGAGCTGGTCGCTTTGTATCCTCCCTCTACCCGTTCGGCGAGAAAGGCCTGTAAGTCCAGAGCTTCGGCCTGTAAAAGGCTGCGGTTGTTGAGAGCCAGCCAACCGGCCAACGCCTGTAAATCGAGCCGATAAGAGGCCAGCGTATTCTCTGCCAGATTGCGTTCGATCCACAACGCATCCAGGAATTGCTCAATCAGCGCACTGTCTTGCTGTTGCACGCGGTCCCCTCTTCATTATCTTCATACCCTATGGATTTCAAGCTGCAGCTTGAAAGACGACGGGTATATGCCACAGGCATTATGCCTTAAGGTATACTCGTTGCAATTCTACACACGGCATTATAAACGGTTTAAATATGAAGATTGGTCTGTTTTACGGCTCCAGCACCTGCTACACCGAGATGGCGGCAGAAAAAATCCGTGAGATTCTGGGTGAAGACCTGGTCGACCTGCACAACCTGAAAGACGTTTCTCCCAAGCTGATGGAAGACTATTCCATCCTGATCCTGGGTATTCCAACCTGGGATTTTGGTGAGCTGCAAGAGGATTGGGAAGCGATCTGGCCGCAACTGACTGAACTAGACCTGAAAGGCAAGATCGTCGCCATGTACGGGATGGGCGATCAGTTGGGTTATGGCGAATGGTTCCTGGATGCGCTGGGGATGTTGCACGACCAGCTTGCCCCGCAGGGCGTGCAGTTTATCGGTTTCTGGCCGATTGACGGGTTTGAATTCACCAGCCCCAAACCGCTCAGCGCCGACGGCAAACACTTTGTTGGCCTGGCGCTGGATGAGGTGAACCAGTACGATCTGAGCGAAGAACGCCTGCAACAGTGGTGTGAACAGATCCTACTGGAGATGGAACCGCTGCTGTAACGAAATTGGGCGCGATATCGCGCCCAACAAAATCCTTATTTCCACAACCTGAAACGGCTCTCACCATTGCTGGCCGGCGTCTCTGCGGTTTCTGGCTCAGCAGCGTTGCCTTTCAAGCGAGCCGGGTCGGCCACCTGATACCAGTCCAGTTTACGCGTCAGCAGCATAATGCCCGCCAGCACCCCGAACAGCAGCACCGAACCTAATACCAGCGCGTTATCTTCCGACTGCAACAGCATATACAGAATGCCATACAGCAGGAGCAGACTGGCGGCGAACAGCATGCCACGGCGCATCCCACGCAGCACGGCGCTGAGGTAGAAGGCAATCAGTCCACTACAGGCCACGCTTGCCAGCAGGTAGGCTACGTCGAATCCCAGATGTTCCGAGAAAGCCAGCAGGATCAGGTAGAACAGCACCAGCGCCGCCCCCACCAACAGATACTGGATCGGGTGTACCCGCAGCCCGGTCAGGGTTTCGAACAGGAAGAACGCCATAAACGTCAGCCCCAGGAACAGCACCGCATACTTCACCGCTCGCTCGGTCAATTGATAGTGATCGACCGGTTCGATCAGGCTAGTCGTGAAGGTCGGCAGCTTTTCCTCTTCCATAATGCCGTTGTCATACATGAAGGCGCTATTAATGTTGTTGGCAAACCAGGTGCTGCGCCAGCGGGCCGAGAAGCCTTTATCAGTCACCTTGCGCTCATCCGGCAGGAAGTTGCCGAGGAAGTTCGGGTGCGGCCAGTTGCTTTGTAATAGCAGCTCGGAACTGCGCCCTACCGGCACCAAAGACAAGCTGCTGGTCCCTGCCAGGTTCAGTGTGAAATCCGCCGTCAGCCCTTCTTTCTGCAACGAGGCCAGGGCCAGCGGTGCATGGATCCCCTGAGAAAGCCCGCTGACCAAAGTACCCGGCTCAAACTTGGCCTGCTGTTGAATGCCGTTGAGGGCAGAGATGCTTTTGATACCACGAGAATCGCTTAATGACAGCATCAGGAAGGGTTGGCCGACCGTAATGTTGCTATGCTGCAAATCCTCCAGATCGGGTTGGCCGAATTTCACCTGGAAATCCAGTGGCCCCTGATACACCTGAGTCTGGTAGATACCCAGCTTGCGGATCTCAACGTTGGGCCTGCCATTCACCACCAAGGATTCGGGCAAGACAAAGCGTTGATAGCGGCTGGTCTCTATCTTGATTTCACCTTTTTCATTTTTCTTCTCTTCGCGCAAGGTGTACGGGATCACGATCACTGGCCCAAGAATACGCTGCGCCCGGCTGGTGCTTTCGCTCACTTGCCCCACCACGCTCTGGCGATAGCCGCTGCGTTCCTGTACCACATCCATGAGCATGCCCACCGGGATCATCATCAGGATCATCAATCCCAGCAGGGTGGTTATTTTCCAAAACAGTACCGATTTAAACATCGTGGCAGACTCCTTGTAGGTAATGTCGCTACGATAAAGTCGGCAAGTGAAATCAGAATGTGGTTATGTGAAGAGAAGGTGAAGTGCGGACAATATGTTGTAATCAGAGGGGTAAAGTGAGGATGGCCTTCGCGCCGGTGGGTTGCAGGTTTTGCAAGCGGATGGTGCCACGATGCAGGCGCGCCACTTCCTGCACGAAGTTCAGGCCCAGGCCGCTGCTCTTGGGTTTATCTTCCCGCGCCAGGGAATAGAAGCGTTCAAACACCTTATCCAGCGCATAGTCGGGTATGCCGCTGCCAGTATCGCAAAGGGTGATTTGGTAATGATGCTCCAACCGCTCGCCATCAATGCTAACCGAGCCACCCTCCGGGGTGAAATCCAGGGCATTATCCAGCAGGTTGCTCAGCGCCTGCCCCAGTAAAAAAGCATCCCCGGTCAGCGATGCTTCCGCTAATGCCCCCAATTCAATCGTGACACCACGCTGCGCCGCCTGTGCTTCTTTGCCCGCGACAATCTGCCGGACTAACGGCACCATCGCTACCGTAGCCAGTTCCAAACCGGGCCGGCTTTCTAACTGCGCCTGCACCAACAGCTTATCGACCAATTGTTGAATGCGGGCGCTCTGCTGTTCGATGTTGGTCAAAAAGCGTTGTGCCGTCGCCGGAGGCGGTGATTCCTGCAATAGTTCCGCCGCGCCACGGATCGCCGCCAGCGGGCTTTTCAGTTCATGAGTCAGGGTATGCACATACTGTTCAATGTAAGCCTTGCCTTCCAGCTTCATGCGCATGCTTTCCAACGCTTGTGCCAGTTGGGTAAGTTCAACGCTGCCCATGCGTGGCAGTGGCACCGCTTCGCCGTGCGCGACCCCGTCGGCGTAACGTACCAAGCGGTTGATCGAGCGGTTAATCCACCAGACGAAGCCCAGCCCGATCGCCAGCGCAATCCCCAGCAGCACCGCGCCCGCCAGCAAAATACGCCTCTCGCTGCGGCGGATCACCGGTGCCATGGTGCTGTTGGGCTTGCCGACGCTCAACACGCCGATAATCTGCCCTTGCTCCACCACCGGTGCGGCCACGTACATTACCGAACTGCTCTCGTCATCAGCAATCGTCCGGGTACTACGAGCACCGTATTGGCCACGTAATGTCAGATAAACATCGTTCCAGCGGGAGTAATCCTGCCCCAGCGCCTGGCCTGATGAATCGAAAATCACCTTGCCGCGCCCATCGGTAAGATAGACGCGATATTCGTTACGATCTTTACGGATCCCGGCAATATTGGCCCCGATCGGCCGCTGATTTAGCTGGGCGATAGCCTGTGCCAACTGACCTTTTGCCGCATCCCCATGTCTCATATCCAGCCGCGCCACCTGTGCCAGCAAGTTGGCGGTATCCACCAGCGTGCCTTCAGTGGCACGCCGTACGCCAGGTTTGACCTCCTGCACGAAAATGCTCAGTACGAAATAGCCCGCCACCGCCACAATCAGGAAATAGCCCAACAGCAGGCGCAGGCCAATCCTCATGGCTGGCGGCTCACGCTATAGCCTAAGCCACGATGGGTATGGATTGGGGGTTCTGCGGCATCGATCGCCCGCAATTTGGCACGCAGCGTTTTGATATGGGTATCAACGGTACGATCCAGGCTCTCTTCCGCCTGGGCCCAAACGATGTCCATCAACTGCTGGCGGGAAAACACCCGGCCAGGCGCTTGCAACAGGGTTTTCAGCAACAAGAATTCATAGCGGGTCAGCGGCAACGGCTGCTGGTGGTAGCAGATCGTGGCCCCCTCTTCATCCAGGCTGAAGGCACCAAAATGATAAAGGGCAGGCTGTTGCAAGCGCTGCTGCTTGTGTAAACGCCGTAGGATCGTGCGCACACGAGCGCTGACCTCACGCGGGGAAAAGGGTTTGGCGACATAGTCATCGGCACCGATTTCCAGCCCGATCAGGCGATCGAGTTCACCGCTGCGCGCGGTAAGAAACAGGATCGGTAAATCCACCGCCTGCGCCAGCAGCCGACGGCAAAGCTCAAAACCGTTGATATCAGGCAGGCCGACGTCGAGGATCACCAATGCCGGTAAGCCCTGTGGCAAAGCCTGCAAAGCAGGCTCGCCACGATCAAACCAACGCACCTGAAAGCCTTCGCTCTCCAGGGTATAAATCAGCGTATCCGCAATGCTGGGCTCGTCTTCTACCAGCCAAAGCAGCGGTTTCATTATACGTCCTCGTCGGTAGCGGATTGTTCAAACAACAACCGCTGACTCAGTTGGCGCCAATCCGCTTTGCTCATGGAATCCGAAGCCAACCACAGCCGATGGCGTTTTTTGCCGTTGGCCTGCTGAAGCGACAGTAAAATACCGAACCCTGGCATCCAGGGCTTGTTCACCATCAGCCATTCCTGGCCATGCCACTCAATCCGGCGTTCAGCCAGCAAACGCAGTTCTCCCTGCCTGGATGCAATGCGCTTTTGGCTGCGAATGCATTCAAACACCACCAACGTCAACAGCACTAACCAGATCGGGCCATAGCCTTCCGGCCAAGGGGCGATCAGGATCAGCAAAATCAGCAGGCCGTGAGTCAGCAACGAGACTAACTGGGTACGCCAGGAAACGCGGACATCACATCGCCACTGGGCCACGGGCTTTATTTCGCGTTTGGATCAGGGACACCATTCTCTGCAGATCTTGATCCTGCGGAGCGCCATGATTCATCAGCCAGTTGAACAAATCGGGGTCGTCACATTCGAGCAAGCGGATGAATACGACCTTGTCTGCATCACTCAGCGTATCGTATTCATGTTCGAAAAACGGCATGATCGAGATATCCAACTCGCGCATGCCACGGCGGCAGGCCCAGTGAATACGTGCTTTATTATTAATATCCATGTTGTTATGACTAACCTCTTTTCGGCATGGCTTGCCATGCTCTTGGGCAACCGACACTTGGTATGGCAACGCGCGCGCAATTTAATTCCGTCAGCCAACGATTTGGGTGCAATTGGGTCTCGTTGGCCGTAAGCGCCTAGAGTAACAATTTGACATACTCGCCGGGAAGGGCGTTTACCCAACAAAACGTAAAATGTCAAAAAAAGCGCTGCCTGGTAATAACTGCTTGCAAAGCCAGCCACCTCTTTTACCATGGTAGCAACCCCAACAGGTATGCTAAACATGCAGCAGGAACCGATTATGGCGTTCAATATTCCTTTTCCACCCCGTCAACCTTCCGCCTCCTCCCATCTGCCACTGACGCTGATCTCACTGGAAGATTGGGCCATGGTGCAGTTGAGCGGGCCAGACACGGTAAAATATCTTCAGGGCCAGGTAACGGCTGATATCGACAAACTGGCGGCCGATCAACACGTGCTGTGCGGCCATTGCGATGCCAAAGGCAAAATGTGGAGCAACCTGCGTTTATTCCACCGTGGTGAAGGCTTTGCCTATCTTGAGCGCCGTAGCGTGCTGGAAAGCCAACTAGCGGAAATAAAGAAATACGCGGTGTTCTCCAAAATCACCATCGCGGCAGACAGCAATGCGGTGCTGCTGGGCCTCGCTGGCCTTGAGGCGCGGGCCGCATTAGCGAAAGTGTTTAGCACCCTGCCAGATGCAGAACATCAAGTGGTGCAAGACGGCGATACCACTTTGCTGCACTTTGCGCTGCCAGCAGAACGTTTTGTGCTGATTACCACGGCAGAAACCGCCGCTCTGCTAGCTTCCAAGCTGGAAGGACAGGCTGAGCTGAACGACAGCCGCCAATGGCTGGCACTGGATATCGAGGCCGGTTACCCGGTGATTGATGCAGCAAACAGTGCACAGTTGATCCCTCAGGCGACCAATCTACAGGCGCTGGACGGGATCAGCTTCAGCAAAGGCTGCTATACCGGGCAGGAAATGGTGGCCCGCGCCAAGTTCCGGGGAGCCAACAAGCGTGCCCTGTACTGGCTGGAAGGTAAAGGCAGCCAGGTACCTCAGGCGGGTGACGATCTGGAGTTGAAGCTGGGTGAAAACTGGCGCCGTACCGGCACCGTGCTGGCGGCAAGCTTGCTGGCTGACGGAACACTGTGGGTGCAGGTGGTGATGAATAACGATCTGGAAGCGGACAGTGTGCTGCGCGTACGCGATGATGCCAGCAGTCAGCTCGCCATCAAGCCTCTGCCTTACTCACTGGCGGAAGAAAAGTAAGTGGTTTGGCCGCAGGCATCGAGCCTGCGGCCAGACGAGTTATTCGTCCAATTCCCCATCACGCGGCACCAGATAAATCAGCACCAGCAAAATAGTGACAAAGAAGCGGAAGGCATCGGGCACCCCGTTCCACTGTTTTGACATCCACATGCCAAACCACTCACCCCCAACTGACATAAAGGCCACCTGCCAGGTGAGGAAGCCTAACGTCAACCCTGCGATGGCAAAAGTCTTGGCCCGGTTAAAGCTGGCCGCTGGCAATTTCAGGCCGCACAGCAGGCGAATTCCCCCAATCCAACACAAAATAGCGGTGAGGGTTTCCAACGCAATAATGCCGATATACCCCACCTGATGTAGCCATGGCGACTGAATGGAACGATAGGTGATAGTGGCATCAGGGAAGATCGTATCCATCATAAAAACATGGCGTACGAAAGCGAAGTTGGTGTCGTAATCGGTGATATTGCCAAAGGCCACCAGTGAGGCAAATAGCGCGATAGCGCAAACCAGCAGGGCTTTGGATAAACGAACGATCATAGTGAAGAGTCCTGGGTAATGATTAAAGGCACCGGAAGGTGCAAATACCCCATAGATCTCAAGATGCAGGTCAGCCAGCAGCAAGCGCAGCCAACCCCCTGCGACTTGAAAGCGAGGGGTTTGGCGGGCTCAGAAATAACGCTAAGGCTTGCTGGATACCCGAAAGAAACAAGCGCCTCTTTTTAACCCAAAAGAAACGCTTTGGCAATATATCGACAACAGATGGGCAGGTTATACGTAAAGGTAGATCGCCATGAAGTGGCACACACTGCCGCCGAGCACAAAACCGTGCCAGATCGCATGGCCAAAACGGAAGCGTTTCGAGGCGTAGAAAATCACCCCTAGCGTATACACCACGCCCCCCACCGCCAGTAAAGTGACTCCACCGACGTCCAGGCGCATTGCCAACTGGTAAATCACGATCAGTGACAACCAGCCCATGGTTAGATAGGTCACCAACGACAGCACCTCAAAGCGGTGCGCAAATGCCAGTTTGAAAATCACGCCGAACAGCGCCAGCCCCCAGATCACCACCATCAGCCCTCGCGCCAACGGTGAGTCCAGCCCCACCAGCAGGAACGGCGTATAGGTTCCGGCGATCAGCAGGTAGATGGCGCAGTGGTCAAATTTTTTCAGCCAGTGCTTGGCTCCCTGATGTGGAATAGCATGATACAGCGTAGAAGCCAGGTACAGCAGGATCATACTGCCGCCATACAGGCTATAACTGGTGATGGCCGTTACCCCAGCGCCGTCGTTTACCGCCTGAACCAACAGCAGCACCAGGCCGACAATCCCAAACACCAAGCCAATACCGTGGCTGATGCTGTTGGCAATTTCCTCTGCCCATGGATAAGCCGTGGCGGGCAACTGGTCTGCCCCGACTTTCACTTCGTCCTTTTTCCCCATAACGCGCAACCCCTCAAAACAACGCATATTGTGCGAATTAACTGCAAATGAGATTAACTGAGAACGATTCCAGTGTACACGTGTACGCTAAAATAAAACTGTGTACGCTTGTAACACCAAGCGAACATCGAAATCCTCAGCCTGCTGGGCTACAATCGATATGCTTTGCACCCTATGGATTTCAGTTACGGCTGAATACGGCGGGTATCCCATCATTCACCTCGAGGTTCGTACCATGTCATCCGCTGTACCCGCGTTAGACTTTGGCTCCATGACTCAAACCATCCAGTTTCTGATGGAAATCGACAAACTTAAAAGCGTGCAACGCCGTACCAAGGTGATGGGCACCCAGCGTCAGGAAAACTCGGCCGAGCACAGTTGGCACTTTGCCATTGCAGCCTTGAGCCTGGCCCCTTATGCCAGCGATGAAGTGAATATTCAGCGCGTGATCCAGATGGCTCTGCTGCACGATATCGTCGAGATCGATGCCGGTGACGTTATGGTTTACGATCTGGCGGCGCGAGCGGCGATCCACGATCAGGAAGTGGCGGCGGCAAAACGGCTGTTCGGGATGTTACCGGAACCTCAACGTGGCGTTTTCACCGATCTGTGGCAGGAGTATGAAGCAGGCGAAAGCGCCGATGCCCGCTTTGCACTGGTGCTGGATCGCTGCATGCCAATGCTGATGAACCTGCACAACGGCGGTCAGAGCTGGGTAGAGAATGATATCAGCCTGCAACAGGTACTGGACCGTAATACGATGATTGCCGATATCCATCCCGAGCTGTGGCAATATTTGGAACAGCATTTGCGGGATGCACAGCGTAAAGGCTGGCTGAAGTAATGCCCCTCACCCTAACCCTCTCCCACAGGGAGAGGGGACCGATCGAGTTCGCTGATTTCTCTGCGTAATACCCAATCTTCTTACTGCTCACTTCCCGCAGCAGTAAGGGCCAACCAAGCGCTCCGACCAACTCCCTCTCCCTGTGGGAGAGGGTCGGGGTGAGGGAACACCGCGATTGCCGTACTTAACGCCCTCCAGCGGCTTCGATAAAACTGCCGGTGACGTAGGACGCCGCATCGGAAAGCAGCCAGGCAACAGCTTGCGCCACTTCCTCTGGCTGACCACCCCGCTGCATTGGCAACGCAGACTTCACACGATCTACCCGCCCCGGCTCTCCTCCGCTGGCATGCATCTCGGTGTAAATACAACCCGGCCTAACACAGTTGACGCGTATCCCCTGTGCCGCCACTTCCAACGCCAGACCGGTAGTCAACGTATCCACCGCCCCTTTTGACGCCGCATAGTCAATATATTCCCACGGAGCCCCAAGTCGCGACGCAGCGGAAGAAACGTTGACGATCGATCCGCCCTGCCCACCATGCCGAAGCGCCATGCGCTTTACCGCTTCGCGGCAGCAGAGAAAATACCCGGTGACGTTAGTCGTCAGCACCTTATTGATCCGCTCGGCGGTGAGTTGCTCAATGCTCGCCTGTTGGAACAAAATGCCTGCGTTATTGACCAGAGCACTGATTGGCCCCAACGTGGCTTCCAGTTCGGCAAACATCGCCACCACCTCTGCTTCCTCGGCGATATCTGCCTGCAGAGCCAGCGCCTTGCCCCCCTGTTGGCGGATCTGCGCCACCACTAACTCAGCAGCAGCACTATCACGCAGATAATTGACCCCCACCGCATAGCCCTGCTGAGCTAGCAATAACGCCGTCGCACGGCCTATACCCCGGCTGGCACCGGTCACTAACGCTACTTTTGTCATTACGGTTCCTTGCTGTTGAGATCAGAAAAATAGCGGGTACTCACGAGGGCAAGCCAGACAACTTGCTGCTCGAAGATAGGTTAATCAGTGAACAGCAATCGCTGCGGTGCTGCAATAAAAAAGGGACACGGCATCATGCAGTGTCCCTCGATCATCATTTTGGCAAATGGTGTTATTCGTAGTCGCTCATCGGTACGCAAGAGCAGAACAGATTACGATCGCCGTAGACATCATCCAGGCGTTTCACGCTCGGCCAGTATTTGTTCTCACGCACACCCGCTATCGGGAACACCGCCAGCTCGCGGCTGTAAGCATGCTGCCAGTCGCTGACCAATTCTGCCTGCACGTGCGGTGCGTTGACCAATGGGTTGTCTTCCAGTGGCCATTCGCCTTGCTGCACGCGGTCAATCTCGCTGCGGATCGCCAGCATCGCATCAATAAAGCGATCCAGCTCCACCTTGTTTTCCGACTCAGTCGGTTCAACCATCAGCGTACCTGCCACCGGGAACGACATGGTCGGCGCATGGAAACCGTAGTCGATCAGGCGCTTGGCGATATCCATTTCGCTAATGCCTGTCTCTTCTTTCAGCGGGCGAATATCCAGAATACATTCGTGCGCCACGCGATGATCGCGGCCGGTATACAGCACCGGATAAGCGTCTTTCAGGCGGGTTGCGATGTAGTTGGCATTGAGGATCGCCACCTGGCTGGCCTGCTTCAGCCCTTCCGCGCCCATCATGCGGATATACATCCAGCTGATCGGCAAGATAGAGGCGCTGCCGAACGGTGCGGCAGAAACCGCGCCCTGCTGGGTGGTGACGCCATCAATCTGTACTACGCTGTGGCCTGGAACGAACGGTGCCAGATGAGACTTGACGCCGATAGGCCCCATGCCTGGGCCGCCACCGCCGTGAGGAATACAGAAGGTTTTATGCAGGTTGAGGTGCGATACATCCGCGCCGATATAGCCCGGTGTGGTGATCCCCACCTGCGCGTTCATGTTGGCGCCGTCCAGGTAAACCTGGCCGCCAAACTGATGCACGATCTGGCACACTTCGCGGATGGTTTCTTCATACACGCCATGGGTTGATGGGTAGGTCACCATGATGCAGGACAGGGCTTCCCCGGCCTGCTCGGCTTTCACCCGCAGATCGTGCAGATCGATGTTGCCGTTCTTGTCACAGGCCACGACCACCACGCCCATGCCCGCCATCTGGGCAGAAGCCGGGTTGGTACCGTGCGCCGAGCTTGGGATCAGGCAGATATTACGCCCTGCCTCATTGCGGCTTTCATGATAGCGGCGGATCGCCAGCAATCCGGCATATTCACCTTGAGCGCCCGAGTTAGGCTGCATGCACACCGCATCGTAACCGGTCAGTTGCACCAACCATTGAGAAAGCTGCCCAATCATCACTTGATAACCTGCGGCCTGTTCTGGTGGGCAGAACGGGTGCAGTTCAGAGAATTCAGGCCAGGTGATCGGGATCATTTCCGCAGCGGCGTTCAGCTTCATGGTGCAGGAACCCAGCGGGATCATCGCCTGATTCAGCGCCAGATCTTTACGCTCCAAACGATGCATATAGCGCATCATCTCGGTTTCGCTGTGATAGCGGTTAAACACCGGATGCGTGAGGATCGGATCTTTACGCAGCATGGCCGCCAGGATCGACTGGCTGTGTTTGCTCACGGCTGCATCCAGCGCATCAATATCCAAACCGTGGTTATCGCCTGCCAACAGGGCAAACAGCGTCTGCACATCTTCACGGGAAGTGGCTTCATCCAGCGTGATGCCGACTGCCCCGTGGATATCGGTACGCAGGTTGATGCCAAAGCCCAGCGCGCGTTCCAGCACCGCCGCCTTGTCTTTCACTTCCACGGTCAGCGTGTCGAACCAGGTTTGGTGGCGCAGTGTCAGACCCGCTTGTTGCAGGCCCGCGGCCAGAATATCGGTCAGGCGATGGATACGCCCGGCGATACGTTGCAGGCCTTGTGGACCATGGTACACCGCATACAGACTGGCGATATTGGCCAGCAGCACCTGCGAAGTACAGATATTCGAGTTGGCCTTTTCACGGCGGATATGTTGCTCACGGGTTTGCATCGCCATACGCAGCGCAGTATTGCCGGCAGCATCGCGGGACACCCCGATAATACGGCCAGGCATCGAGCGTTTGAATTCGTCACGGCAGGCGAAGAACGCCGCGTGTGGGCCACCGTAGCCCATCGGTACGCCAAAGCGTTGTGCAGAACCGAATACCACGTCGGCCCCTTGCTTGCCCGGTGCCGTCAGCAGCACCAGCGCCATAATATCGGCTGCCATGCTGGTGATGATTTTGCGCGTTTTCAGTTCTGCCAACAGGGCGCTGTAATCGTGCAGCTCACCGGTGGTGCCAACCTGTTGCAGCAGTACGCCAAACACGCCTTGCAGCTCCAACACCTTCGCCGGTTTGTCGACGATCACGTCAAAGCCAAAGGTTTCGGCACGGGTACGCACCACGTCCAGCGTTTGTGGGTGCACATCATCAGCCACAAAGAAGCGGTTGGCGTCTTTCAGCTTGCTGGCACGTTTGGCTAACGCCATCGCTTCTGCGGCAGCGGTAGCTTCATCCAGCAAAGAGGCAGAGGCCAGATCCAGCCCGGTCAGATCGAGAGTCAGCGTCTGGAAGTTGAGCAGCGCCTCAAGGCGGCCTTGTGACACTTCCGGCTGATAAGGGGTATAAGCGGTATACCAGCCTGGGTTTTCCAGCATATTGCGCAGGATCACCGGCGGCGTCAGCACCGCGCTGTAACCCATACCGATATAGGATTTGTAGCGCTGATTCTGTGAGGCAATCGCCTTCAGTTCGGCCAGCGCCTGATGTTCCGTGGCCGCATCGCCTACCGGCGGAGGCCCTGGCAGTTGGATATCGGCTGGCACAATCTGCTGGATCAGCGCGCTGAGCGAGCGAGCGCCCACGGCTTCCAGCATCTGCTGCTGTTGCTCTGCGGAAGAACCGATGTGGCGCTCGATGAACGCTTCGCTGTGTTCAAGTTGGCTGAGTGTCTGAGTCATTGCTACAAATTCCTGAATGCTTGCGGGGTACGGGATATAGCCTGAACTGCAAAACGCCCCACAGGGTAGTGGGGCGTGATAGTGATTATTCGTCGATGGAGGCCTGGTAAGCACCCGCATCTAGCAGCTTGTCTAGCTCTGTCGCATCGGATGCCTTGATGCGGAACAGCCAACCTTCACCGTATGGCTCGCTGTTGACCAGCTCCGGGGAGCTTTCCAGTTCGCCGTTAACCGCGATGATCTCACCGCTGATTGGCGCATAAATATCGGAAGCGGCCTTGACCGATTCTGCGACGGCACAGTCATCACCCGCGGAAACCGTGGTGCCGACTTCCGGCAGATCGACAAAGACCATATCGCCCAGCAGTTCCTGCGCGTGTTCGGTGATACCGACAACGTATTCGCCGTTGCCTGCATCACGCACCCACTCATGGGAGGTGGCGTATTTCAATTCTGTTGGCACATTGCTCATTGGCCTGCTACTCCTTCGAAGAATAAAAACTAATTGATCAGTGACTTACCGGCACGAACAAAACCTGGCTTACAGACTTTCACCGGCATTTCACGGTTACGGATCTGTACGATGGCCTGCTCACCGATACCGGCCGGAACCCTTGCCAGCGCAATGCTGAAGCCCAAGGTCGGTGAGAAAGAACCGCTGGTGATCACCCCAACCTGAGGTTGACCGTTAGCATCGGTGAAATGTACCGGCAGCTCATTACGTAATACGCCTTTTTCCGTCATGATCAAGCCGACCAGTTGTTCGGTGCCATTTTCGCGCTGCTGTTCCAACGCTTCACGGCCGATAAACTGACGATCCTGCGGTTCCCAGGCAACGGTCCAGCCCATATTGGCAGCCAGTGGTGAAACGCCTTCGTCCATTTCCTGGCCGTAGAGGTTCATACCGGCTTCCAGGCGCAGGGTGTCGCGAGCGCCCAGCCCGGCAGGTTTTACCCCAGCGGCCAGCAGTTTCTGCCAGAAATCCACCACCTGCTCTTTCGGCAGGGCAATTTCATAGCCCGCTTCTCCGGTATAGCCGGTGGTAGCAATAAACAGATCCCCCGCCTGCACGCCGAAGAAAGGCTTCATGCCTTCTACAGCCTGCTTCTGTTCTGGGGTAAATAAGGTGGCGGCGCGCTCTTTGGCCTGTGGGCCTTGCACCGCAACCAGCGCCAGATCGTCACGCACCGTCAGCTCAACGTTGAACGGAGCCGCATGCTGTTCGATCCAGGCCAGATCCTTTTCTCGGGTGGCGGAGTTCACCACCAGGCGGAAATAGTCTTCGGTAAAGAAATAGACGATCAGATCGTCGATCACGCCGCCGGATGCATTCAGCATGCCGGTATACAGCGCTTTACCCGATTGAGTGAGTTTGGCGACATCGTTCGCCAGCAGGTAACGCAGGAATTCACGGGTACGAGCACCGCGCAGATCCACGATGGTCATATGGGAGACATCGAACATGCCGGCATCCTGACGCACGGCGTGGTGTTCATCAATCTGGGAGCCATAGTGCAGCGGCATCATCCAGCCATGAAAATCAACCATGCGCGCACCGCACGCCACGTGCTGGTCGTACAGTGGGGTTTGCTTTGCCATCTTTTCCCTCTTTCCACTCAAGTAGCCGAAGACAGGGTGTTATTACGCAATAAGGCGGGTGTAGCTCGCGGGCCTGATTGCGCGAAACACGCTGGCTGCTCAACACAAATTGCCTCGCCAATGGTTAACGACGCAAACGATACCTTTGCCCTGACGTTAACACCGAACGCCCCTATTAACCATAAGTTAAAATAGGTTCGACCGGGTTCAGGGTCGGTAAAATGCCGCGTTAGTTTGCAGAGTTTTTCACTGGAAAAATGCGCTTTGAGGCACAAAATTAACAATTAAAGCGGCAAAAATCCGAAGTTATATAACAAACAGGGGCTGGGATAGAGAATTTCGGTTTTTGATAACCGACCATGGAATTAGAAAAAGTAATGAGAAATTCTGCCTGAAATTAGAATTTCTCAAACGAAGGGAGCTATAAGGGAAATCGATGACGGGTAAACATGCAGATTAGCGGGCGCGGCATGTGGCGCCCCATAGTGAGGTTTGTCAGCTCCAAGCTGACTAGGCGAGCCAGTCCGGCAGATCGTTAAGCCCCATGGCCTGCCGCACCAGTTTCGGCTTCACGCCCGGCAGACTGTCGGCCAGCCTTAAGCCTACGTCGCGCAGCAGCTTCTTCGCCGGGTTATGGCCTGCAAACAGTTCGCGGAACCCTTGCATACTCGCCAGCATCACTGCGGCACCGTGCTTGCGGCGGCGTTCATAACGGCGCAGATACAGATGCTGGCCGATATCCTTGCCCTGACGTTGCAGGCGTTTCAGCTCGGATATCAGCTCGGCGGCGTCCATAAAGCCCAGGTTCACCCCCTGTCCGGCCAGTGGATGCACGGTATGTGCCGCATCCCCCACCAGCGCCAGACGATGGGCGGCAAAGCTGCGAGCGTATCGCCCGGTAAGCGGGAAGGTCAACCGCTCGCTTTCAAGCTTGCAGTTGCCCAGACGCATATCGAAGGTCATTGCCAGCTCGCGGTTAAAGGCTTCCGGTTCCAGCTGTTGCAGCCGTTCAGCTTCTTCTGGCGCAACCGACCAGACGATAGAACTCAAATGCGGATCGCTAAACGGCAGGAAAGCCAGGATCCCTTCGCCATGAAACACCTGGCGGGCCGTAGCCAAATGGGGCTCTTCGGTGCGAATAGTGGCCACCAGCGCGCTGTGGCGGTAGTCCCAGAAGGTCAACGGGATATCGGCGTGCTGACGCAGCCAGGAGTTGGCTCCGTCGGCACCGATCACCAGCCGGGCGGTTAACATACGGCCATCTTCCAGCGTGACGAAGGCGTCGTTTTCCCCCCATGCCACCTGTTTCAGCGCAGCCGGGGCGAGCAGCGTCACATCGGCCAAGGTGGCCGCCTTGTGCCACAGCGCCTGCTGGATCACCTCGTTTTCTATGATATGGCCGAGATGGCTGAAACCACATTCGTCGCCGCGAAACGCGATCTTGCCGAAGCTGTCACGATCCCAGACTTCCATCGCGTTATACGGGCTAGCGCGCAGGTTGCGGATCTCATCCCACACGCCAATTCTTTGCAGCAAGCGCTCGCTGGCGGCGTTAATGGCAGATACGCGCAACGCTGGCTGTTCTGGCAGCGGTGATAAATCTGGCTGCCGATGTTCCAGCACCGCTATGCGCAGGCCACTGCCCTGCAAACCGCAGGCCAGTGCCAATCCCACCATACCGCCACCGGCGATAATCACATCAAATGATTGCATGCTGCTTGAGTTCCTTAAATTTGCCCCTCACCCCAACCCTCTCCCACAGGGAGAGGGAGCTGATTCGGTGACTTTTATCAAAATATTGCCCTACTTCGGCAAGGCAGGTAGGGCAAAAATTAGTGTTCATCCCAACTTCGACCCAACCCTCTCCGACAAGGAATATGAGGGAATAAATCAGCGTTCAACCCAGCCTAACGTGCGTTTGGCAAAGGCATCGCGCATGGCCGGTAGCTGCTCCATTGCCATCAGCCCCAGATTACGCCCGGCGACCAGCGGCGCGTAGCTATTGGCAAACAGGCGAATCAAACCGTCGGTGACGCCGATGGTCGCCTGCTGATCCTGTTGCCGACGTCGCTGATATTGGCTCAATAGCGCATAGTCACCCAGATCGGTGCCAGCCTGCGCGGCTTCTGCCAGGGTTTCCGCCAGCGACATCACGTCTCGCAAACCCAGATTGAATCCTTGCCCGGCGATCGGATGTAGCGTTTGCGCCGCGTTGCCAACCAGCGCCAGACGATGGCTAACGTGCTGATTGGCCCTCAGCAGGCTAAGGGGGTAACTGTGGCGCTTACCCGCCTTCAGCATCTTGCCCAGCCGCCAGCCGAAGGCCTGTTGCAGCTCACTGAGAAAACGCTCATCACTCCAGCTATCGACCTGCTGACGAGCTTCCCGAGCGTGGCACCACACCAGCGAGCTACGCCCGCCAGACATCGGCAACAGCGCCAACGGCCCGTAGCGGGTGAAACGTTCGAACGCCCGCCCTTGCGGAGCCTCGGCCGTCGAAACGTTGGCAATGGTGGCAAACTGCGGGTAATCACTCTGCTGCCACTGGATATTGCAGGCCTGCGCCAGCGCCGAACGTGAACCATCCGCCGCTACCAGCAACTGGCCCGTCAGATGCTGCCCGTTATCCAACTGCACTTCAGCGCGATCGACGGTACGCAGCACATCGACCACTTTAGCCGGGCAATGCAGGGTGATCCCTGGGGCCTTTGCCAGCAGGGCAAATAACCGCTGCCCAGCGTCGTGCAGTTCAATCACCTGCCCCAACGCCTCCACCTGATAGTCCTGCGCATGCAGGTTCACGAAACCGGCATGCCCGCGATCGCTGACGTGGACGTGAGTGATCGCCGTGGCACAGTCCCGCAACGCAGCCCAAACGCCGATACGCATCAGCTGTTGGCAGGTTCCCTGCGCCAGAGCAATAGCGCGTGCATCAAAGCCAGGATGCGCACGATCGTCTGGCAGGGTTGCCTCCACCAGATCGACGGCCACCTTGCCCTGAGTCAAAGATGAAATCGCCAGCGCCAACGTAGCGCCCGCCATCCCACCGCCCACAATGATTACGCTCATGTTATCTGGCCGCCGCCATCAGGGCTTCAATCGCATCGGCATCCTTCACCACGCTGGCGGTCAAATTCTCATTACCGTCCTGGGTGATCAGGATGTCGTCTTCGATGCGGATACCGATACCGCGATACTCCTGCGGCACATCAGCATCCGGTGCGATATACAAGCCAGGTTCTACCGTCAACACCATGCCTGGCTCCAGCACGCGATCGCGGCTCGCTGAGCCATAGTGGCCCACGTCATGCACATCCAGCCCCAACCAATGGCTCAGGCCGTGCATAAAGAACTGGCGGTGTGCCTGCTCGGCAAACAGCTGTTCCACGTCGCCCTTCATCACGCCCAGCTCAACCAATCCGGCGATCATGATGCGAACGACCTGATCGTTCACCTCGCGAATGCTGATACCCGGTTTAAACATTTCCAGCGCCTTGTTGATCGACGCCAGCACGATGTCATATACCTCACGCTGCGGCTTGCTGAACTTGCCGTTAACCGGGAAGGTACGGGTAATATCGCCAGCATAACCACGATATTCACAACCGGCATCAATCAGCACCAAATCACCGTCACGCATTTCACATTCGTTTTCGGTGTAATGCAGGATGCAGCCATTTTCTCCGCTGCCGACGATGGTGTTATAAGACGGGAAGCGGGCGCCCAAGCGGTTAAACTCGTGCAGGATCTCCCCTTCGAGCTGATATTCGAACATGCCCGGGCGGCACTTTTCCATCGCACGGGTATGCGCCATGGCGCTGATTTCACCGGCGCGGCGCATAACGGCAACCTCTTCTGCCGATTTGAACAGGCGCATGTCATGTAGCCACGGACGGTAATCCGTCAGGGTTGCAGGGGCTTCCAGATTCTGGCGGAAGCCTTTACGCAGTTTATCCAGCGCGCCGAACAGGATTTCATCGGCATAGGCATATTGCCCCTGCGCGTGATACACCACGTCCAGGCCGTTGAGCAGCAGGTGCAGTTGATCGTTGATTTCGTCGAAGGCCAGCGCGCGGTCTACCCCCAGCTTGGCCGGAGCCGCGTCTTGACCCAAACGGCGGCCAAACCAGATTTCTGCCGTCAGATCGCGTACGCGGTTGAACAGCACGCTGTGGTTATGAGTTTCATCACTCTTCACCAGGATCAACACCGCTTCCGGCTCGTTGAAACCGGTCAGATACCAGAAATCACTGTTCTGACGGTAAGGATATTCAGAGTCTGCACTACGCGTCGCTTCCGGTGCGGCGAAAATCACTGCCGCGCTGGCCGGAGCCATCTGTGCCAACAAAGCCTGACGGCGTTTATGGAATTCCTGCTGGGTCATCACATCTCCTGAAATCGGTTTATGCCACCTGCTGAACGCAGTCAGTAGGGGTTATCAGCGCTCTCGGCCAACGGACGTGGGATCCGCCGGTCAGTGCAACGTTGGCCTTTTATTTTCCGGGGCCGTCGGTTTCTGGCGGGTAAATTCAGTATGGCAAAGCAGCGCAGCAACGCGCACGTACTCCACCACTTCTTCCAGCGACTGTTCCAGTTCTTCCTGGTCTTCGCCTTCGTCATAACCCAGTTGAGCGATATTACGCAGATCGTCGATCGCCTCGCCCACTTCATCTTTCACCTGCGCCAGCTTCGGCTGCATCATGCCCAGCCCCAACAGGAAGTGGTTTACCCACCCCGCCAAGGCATCCGCACGGTCAAACACGCTGACGGTTTCGCCTTCCGGCATCATCAGTTGGAACATGAATTCGTCATCTTCCAGCGTATCACGGGTGATTTCATGCAGTTGCTGTAACGGTTGGCTCAACGCCTGCGGGAAGGCAATGCCTTCATTGGTCAGATCAAACACCAGCGTCTGCCAACTGGCATCGCGGTTGCCACCGCACAGCAGGCCACTGATCAAACCGTGCATCTCGGCTGCGGTCAAAGCAACCGCCTGCTGGTTAAGAGCCACGGTCAAAGATTGGTAACTTGGAAATGTATTCTGTATAGACATGCGCATTCGTCATCGTTGGCAGGATAAGTTCGTGTTATGCTACCACCAAGGTCCGTTGGTATACCAGTTGAGGCAACACCTCAGTGGCTAGTTATAATCAGCGCAGTCCGGGCAAACGTACGGTAAATACGCATTTTGCAACCGTTTTTTGTTTGGTAATGTTAGGCGCGGTAGATTACAACCAGGTACTGAAAAAGTGTTGAATCTTGGTACCCAGGTATATATAGTGGCGCCCGCTTCGGTGGCCCGGCAATGGCTGACCGGTGCTGGCGCGAAATTTAGGCAGGAAGGTGGCATGTCTGCACAACCGGTAGATATTCAAATTTTTGGCCGCTCGTTAAGAGTCAATTGCCCGCCAGAACAACAAGATGCGTTGAACATGGCAGCAGAAGATCTTAACCAACGGTTGCAAGATCTTAAAGTTCGCACTAGAGTCACAAATACAGAGCAGCTCGTATTTATCGCAGCATTGAACGTCTGTCACGAACTTGCTCAAGAACGCTTGAAAACGCGTGACTATGCGGCCAATATGGAACAACGAATTCGTATGCTGCAACAGACCATTGAACAAGCGCTGCTTGAACAGGGTCGCATCTCTGAACGTCAGGATGCACAATTCGAATAACTTAAGTTGCTGGAGTTGAAGGCTCCGGCAATGAGTGAAAAATTTCTCTGAGATGTTTGCCAGCGGGCCAGTCCCCTGAGCCGATATTTAGTACCAACAGAATGTGATGATCCACGATCGGTGTGCATGCTCGGCCCGTCCGAGAAGCCTTAAGATTGTGACAGCACGTTCACCTTGAACCATGGGTTCAAGGGTTACAGCCTGCGACGGCATCTCGGAGATCCCTTCACCTGCGTTTTCAGTGTGTTAACTCACCACTACTGGCGAATCTAACACTATGTCTTTGCAACCTCAGTTCGCTCAGCAACGCCAACTCATCCGTAACGAAATACGCCAACGACGCCGTGCCTTAACGCCCACTCAACAGCATGATTTCGCCCAGCAAATGGCCAGCAATATTGCGCAACATCCACGCATTCAGGCAGCCAGACACATTGCGGCGTTTCTCTCTTTTGATGGCGAACTAGATACAGGCCCGCTGATCGAGCGGCTGTGGCAGCTGGGTAAACGGGTTTATCTGCCCGTTTTGCATCCATTCAGCCCTGGTAACCTGTTGTTCCTGCATTACACTGCGCAAACGCCGCTGGTGAGTAACCGCTTCAAAATCCTTGAGCCAGCGCTCGATGTCCGCCACGTCTTACCTGTGTCACTGTTGGATGTGGTATTGACGCCGCTGGTCGCCTTCGATTCGGCAGGGCAACGTCTGGGGATGGGCGGCGGGTTTTACGATCGCACCTTACAAAACTGGCAGCACGCAGGCCCCTATCCGCTGGGGATTGCGCACGATTGCCAACAGGTTAGCGCCCTGCCGGTGGAGCAATGGGATATCCCTCTGCCAGAGATTATCACCCCGTCACAAAGCTGGGCCTGGCCAATCTCCACATAGCAAAAGGCCGGATTGCTCCGGCCTTGGTGTTCCGTCGGTTACCGATTACAGCAGTAAGCGGGCACGGATGGTCCCTTCGATCGCTTTCATACGTTGCAACGCTGCATCAGCACGTTCAGTTTCCGCTTCGATATCGATAACCACGTAGCCAATTTCCGAGCTGGTCTGCAGATACTGGGCCGCGATGTTCACCCCTTCTTCGGCGAAGATCTGGTTAATCTGCGTCAGGATGCCTGGGCGGTTTTCATGAATATGCAGCAAACGGCTGGCGTTCGGGCCATGTGCTGGCAGCGACACCTCTGGGAAGTTGACCGCAGACAGCGTTGAGCCGTTATCGGAATACTTCGCCAGCTTGCCAGCCACTTCATCACCGATGTTCTCCTGCGCTTCCTGGGTTGAACCGCCGATATGCGGCGTCAACAACACGTTATCGAACTCGCACAGTGGAGAATTGAACGGATCGCTGTTGGTTGCAGGCTCTTCCGGGAACACGTCGATTGCCGCACCGGCCAGATGGTCGCTCGCCAAGGCGTTACACAGTGCCGGGATATCCACCACGGTGCCGCGTGAGGCGTTGATCAGGATCGCACCTGGCTTCATCAGCGCCAGCTCTTCGGTGCCGATCATGTTCTTGGTCGACAGCGTTTCCGGCACGTGCAGCGTGACCACGTCGCTCATATTGAGCAGATCGGACAGATGGCGCACCTGTTGGGCATTACCCAGCGGCAGCTTGTTCTCGATGTCGTAGAAGAACACTTTCATCCCCAGGCCTTCCGCCAGGATGCCGAGCTGAGTACCAATATGGCCGTAGCCGATGATCCCCAGCTTCTTGCCCCGCGCTTCATACGAGCCCACGGCCAGTTTCTGCCACTGGCCACGGTGTGCCTTGGCGTTGGCCGTTGGGATCCCGCGCAGCATCAACAGCAGCTCACCCAGCACCATTTCGGCCACGGATCGAGTATTGGAGAAAGGCGCGTTAAACACCGGAATGCCGCGTTTGGTCGCCGCTTTCAAATCAACCTGGTTGGTGCCGATACAGAAACAGCCCACCGCAACCAGCTTCTCTGCGGCCGCAAAGACTTCCTCGGACAGATGCGTGCGCGATCGGATACCCACGAAGTGTGCATCACGGATCGATGCCTTCAGCGCTTCGGTGTCTAACGCACCTTTGTGATATTCAATGTTGCTATATCCGGCAGCACGCAGGTTATCCACGGTGCTCTGATGAACCCCTTCTACCAACAGGAACTTAATCCTGTCTTTCTCCAATGATACTTTTGCCATTTACCCGACCCTATGTTCAGACTTCAGAAGCGGCTGTTTTCCCCTTTATACCCGTCATTCTTTAAACCACACGACGGGGATAGCTTTCAAATTGCCGCCACACTGGCAGCAACCCAAAATCAACAGCACGTCCCTCCAACATAACAAAAATAACGCGCCCGGCAATACAAACGATTGCCTGCCCGTTAGCACAAGGCTCAGCGATGTCGATGGTTTCTGGTGGAAAATGCCATTGGGAAAGATTTAGGCAGAAGCTTAACGGAGGTTATTAACGGAATGTGACATATGTCACCAAATTCGCCCGTTTTAAGAAAAGATATTTTAAGACAAGAATTATGCGTGGCGGACCGTAAGCCAGTAAAAAGCGGCGAACCGGCTGAGACTTTGTCAGCAGGCTCACCGCTTTTACGGCCAGATTATCTGACCACTTTTTTTACGCCATCCGGCGTGCCAACCAACGCGACGTCCGCGCCACGGTTGGCAAACAGGCCAACGGTAACCACGCCAGCAATGCCGTTGATTTTGTTTTCCAACGCGATGGCATCGAGGATTTCCAGGTTGTACACATCCAGGATCACGTTGCCGTTATCGGTTACGACGTTCTGGCGGTATTCCGGCAGGCCACCCAGCTTGACCAGCTCACGCGCCACGTAGGAGCGGGCCATCGGGATCACTTCTACCGGCAGCGGGAATTTACCCAGCACATCAACCTGCTTGGTGGAATCGACAATGCAGATAAACTGACGGGCAATGGCAGCAATGATCTTTTCGCGGGTCAGCGCTGCGCCACCGCCTTTAATCATCTGCATGTGGCCGTTGATTTCATCGGCACCGTCAACGTAGATATCCAACGAATCCACTTCATTGCTATCGAAAACGTGGATCCCGAGGCTTTTCAGCTTGGCGGTCGACGCGTCTGAGCTGGATACCGCACCTTCGATCTGGTGTTTGATCGAACCCAGCGCATCGATAAAGTGAGCCGCAGTCGAGCCGGTGCCCACGCCCACGATAGTGCCAGGCTTCACGTATTCCAATGCTGCCCAGCCTACCGCTTTTTTCAGTTCATCCTGAGTCATGATGTGTTCATTGCCTATGTACGAAAACGTGTGCGTATTATAGGGTAAATCACTGATGGCAACTTAGGCTAAAACACACTTATTTAACCTGACGCACATTTCTGCCCCACCCTACGACGCCCGCTCTGAAAAGAGCGGCGGGATTTTTTCACCTGAGAAAGTGCAAAAATGTGGCATAGTGCCTGAATCAACTTACTAAAAGGGATCTTCTCTCCGATGAAACGCCCAGACTATAGAACGCTGCAAGCGCTGGACGCGGTGATCCGTGAGCGTGGCTTTGAGCGCGCGGCACAAAAACTTTGCATCACCCAATCGGCGGTATCCCAGCGCATCAAACAGTTGGAAAACCTGTTCGGCCAACCGCTACTGGTACGCACCGTGCCACCGCGCCCAACCGAGCAGGGTCAAAAACTGCTGGCCTTGCTGCATCAGGTCGAGCTGCTGGAAGAGGAGTGGTTAGGGAATGACAATGGGGTCGATACGCCGCTGTTGCTGTCACTGGCGGTCAACGCCGACAGCCTGGCAACCTGGCTGTTACCGGCGCTAAAACCGGTGCTGGCCGATTCCCCGGTGCGCCTGAATTTACAGGTGGAAGACGAAACCCGCACGCAGGAACGTCTGCGCCGGGGGGAAGTGGTGGGCGCGGTCAGTATCCAGCCGCAGCCGCTGCCAAGCTGCCTGGTCGATCGGTTAGGCGCGCTGGACTATCTGTTTGTCGCCTCGAAGGCCTTTGCCGATCGCTATTTCCCCAACGGGGTGACCCGTTCCGCCCTGCTGAAGGCACCAGCGGTGGCATTCGATCATCTTGATGATATGCATCAGGCGTTTTTACAGCAGAACTTCGATCTCTCGCCGGGCAGCGTTCCCTGCCATATCGTTAACTCGTCAGAGGCGTTTGTTCAGTTGGCACGGCAAGGCACCACCTGCTGTATGATCCCGCATTTGCAGATTGAGAGAGAGCTGGCCAGCGGAGAACTGATCGACCTGACACCGGGCCTGTTCCAGCGCCGTATGCTGTTCTGGCACCGCTTTGCCCCGGAAAGCCGCATGATGCGTAAGGTCACCGATGCGCTGCTGTCGCATGGGCATCAGGTGTTAAGGCAGGATTAAAGGCGCAGCGTGACGCCGCGCCCAGGCAAGAGATTACTTACTGCGCGGCGTTGGTTTTCAGCTCGAATACCACGTCCACCTGATCGTCGAAGTGAATACTTTGCTGCTCGTAAGTCTGAGCGGCATCGCTTTCCGGTGCCGCAGAAGCGGCTTTAAACATGCGAGCTACCGGCATCGGCTGGTAGTTGGCAACGTGATAGCGAATGCTGTACACCGGCCCCAGCTTGGCCTTAAAGCCCTGCGCCAACGAAGCGGCTTGCTGAGTGGCATTTTCAATCGCTTTCTGACGTGCCTGCTCGCGATAAACCTCTGGCTTGGCTACTCCAAGCTCAACCGCACGAATTTCGTTCAAACCCGATTTCAGCGCACCGTCCAACAGCTCGTTGAGTTTATCCAACTGGCGCAAGGTTACCTGCACCTGGCGCACGGCCTGGTAGCCTTTCAGCTGCGATTCACCGGTTTTCAGATAGTCATATTCTGGCTGAGTACGCAGGTTGGCCGCATTGATATCTTTCTTTTCAATGCCGTTTTTCTGCAGGAAGTCAAAATACTGCGCTACGCGTTCATCAACCTGTTTTTTCGCCTGAGCGGCATCTTTGGCAGAGACGCTGACTTCGATCGCCAGCGTAGCAATATCCGGGGTGGCGTCCACGCTGGCCGTACCGGAAGTGACCACATGCGGCCCTTCAGGTACTTCTGCTGCCTGCAGCGCCAGAGGTAACGTGCCTAATCCAATCATTGCGGCCATGGCCAATGCTTTAAGCTTCACAGTGTCTCCTTGAATGACTAAATGCTTACCTTCAAAGCTAACACATCCTGCCGCCCTTGGAATTCGGATTAGTGACAAATATAAGGGCTAATCGGGCTGTGGGGGCGCCGCATGCTGCGCCCGGCTCGCCCCTACGGCCGATTATTACCAATTAGCGGTTAGCCCATGCCAGGCCAATTGCAGTGCAATAACCCACATCACCAGCCCGACCAGAACGTTGATAATCCGTTGTGCCGTCAGGGTTTTCAGCCACGGAGCCAGCCATGAGGCCAGCAATGCCAAGGCAAAGAACCAGACGACCGAAGCACTGACCGCGCCAAGGGCAAACCAGGATCGAATGTCTGGCGTCAGTTGCCCTCCCAGGCTGCCGAGCACCACAAAGGTATCGAGGTACACATGCGGGTTCAGCCAGGTGACCGCCAACATGGTCACCACAATGCGCCAGCGGTTTTGCTTCATCTCTTGCGCCGCTGTCAGCTCCAGATGTTGGCTAAACGCGGTGCGGAAAGCCCCCCAGCCGTACCACAGCAGGAAAGCAACGCCGCCCCAGGTCACCAACGCCAATAGCATAGGTGAACTGCTGAGCAAGGCGCTACCGCCAAAAATACCGGCGCAAATCAGAATGATATCGCTCAACGCGCACAGCGAGGCGGTCATCAGATGATAATGGCGGCGGATCCCCTGGTTCATCACAAACACGTTTTGTGGGCCAAGCGGCAGGATCATCGCGGCGCTCAAGGCAAAGCCTTGCAGATAGATGGCTAACATGGTGTTCCTTCTGGCAATATCAGCGCCGGGAAAGCGGCGTGTGCTGTTCAACACGCGCATCATACGAAGAGAAAATTATTAGGGGAAATGGATATTTCTAATCAGGCATCAGTAATGCTAATGCTCAATCGTTACGGCGATGATCGATCCACTCTTCAATCTGAATCGGGAAGACATCTGGCGCCTTTCTCAACATCCGCCGCACCAGATCCAGCACGGTATGTTGTGATAGCGCCTCTTCCATACGTTGCTGGGCAATATTCATCACCTGGCGTACACCGCAAATGCCTTCACAGGCCCAGTCGGGCGCAGCTGCATCAAATACGGCCAAGCGTTGGCGTATCTCTTTGCAGTCGAAGATTGCCTTTTCACCGTCGATAGCCGCCACGATATCCAGCACGGTGATCTGATCGGCCGGTTTGGCCAGCCGGAAGCCACCGCCTTTACCCTCGGTGCTTTCAACCAGTTTAGCCTTGGAAAACTTGGTGAATATCTTGGCCAGGTAGTCATAAGGCACACCCTGCAATTCGGCGATTTCACGCACGCTCATCTCGCGGCCTTCGCCTTTGCTATCGACCATACACATCAGGCTATGGATGCCATACTCCACCCCGGAACTGTAGAACGCCATGTGTTCTCCGCACGATTAATTCTGAGTTAAATAGTAATTTCTTCCCTTCAACGATGCAATGCCAGCATACCTCCATGCCATAAATAATAAAAAGATAATAAAATTCAATAAATTAAACAAACCACATCCAGAATGACGTGTAAAAGGCTTGATGATCTTAACTACGATCAATATAGTCGCAGTTAATAATTAAGCCAATGTGCAGATGAAACAACAGCGGAGTGACAGTATGAAACAACAAATTCTTATCCTGGGTGCCGGTTTTGCAGGGATGTGGGCGGCATTGAGCGCGGCACGATTAGCCGATCTCCACGGTCGTCACGATATCGAGATTACCGTGCTGGCCCCCCAGCCTGAGCTGCGTATCCGCCCACGTTTCTATGAGTCCGAGGTGGAAAACTACGCCGCTCCGCTGCTGCCATTATTCGCAGTAACCGGGGTAAAATTCCTCGCCGGGGTTGCCAGTGAGATTGATAGCGCCGGCCAGCAGGTTTGGTACCGCAACGAGCAGGACCAACTGACTGCCGTACGTTACGATCGCCTGATCATGGCGACCGGTAGCCACATCGCTCATGCCCTACCAGGAGCACAGCTGTACGCCTTCAACGTCGATAAAATGGAGAGCGCAGCCCGCCTGGAGCGGCATCTTGCTGCGTTAGCCGAGCAGCCTGAGAGCGCCGCACGTAATACCGTCATCGTTTGTGGCGGCGGCTTTACCGGTATTGAGGTGGCCACCGAAATGCCTGCACGCTTACGGGCGATCCTCGGTGACTCAGCTGCAATTCGTGTGATTGTCGTCGATCGCAGCCCAGTGGCGGGAGGCCGTTACAGCGAGCAACTGCGCGACGTGATTAGCCAAGCCTCGGTAGAGTTGGGTGTCGAGTGGCGGCTGAATAGCGAGATTAAGGCCATTGACGAGAGCGGGCTGACGCTGAAAAACGGCGAACATATCGCCTCCAGCACGGTGATTCTAACCGTGGGCGTACAGGCCAGCCCGTTAACCCGGCAAATCCCGGGTGAGCGCGATCCGCAAGGCAGGCTGCATGTCGACCAGCAGTTAAGAGTGATTGGGCAAAACGCGGTTTATGCGACCGGCGATGTCGCCTTTGCCCGTACTGACGATCAAGGCAATCACGCCCTGATGACCTGTCAGCACGCCATTATGTTAGGGCGCTTTGTCGGCCATAACGTCGCCGCCGATCTGATCGGTATTGAACCCTTGCCCTACCGCCAGGTGAATTACGTTACCTGTCTGGATCTGGGGGCCTGGGGCGCGGTCTACAGCGAAGGTTGGGATCAGGTGGTGAAATTCACCAAAGAAGAGGGAAAGAAAATCAAAGTCTCCATTACCAACGAGTTGATCTATCCCCCGCAGGCGGAACGTGAAGTGGCCTTTGCCGCCGCCGATCCGTTAGCACCGTTTGTTTGAGCCCTCACCCCAACCCTCTCCCAAAGGGAGAGGGAGCTGTTAGGCCCTGCTCTTTTGGAAGTAAAGCAGTCATCCCAGTAAACTCGACGCTCACTCACCCGAGGTGCGTCACCTACTCTATCTGTCCCCATAGGGAGAGGGAGCTACCTGGAGCGCTTAGTGGGGAGTAAAGAAAACGAAAGTGGGGAAATTAAGCAGAAATATCAGCGGACTCGATCGGTACCCTCTCCCAGTGGGAGAGGGTTAAGGTGAGGGGCGGTTATTACTCCGGCTGCTCTGCCGCTTTCGCTACATGGCGGACATGCACGTCCATCTGTGGGAATGGAATACCGATCTGGTGAGCATCCAACTGACGCTTGAAGTTTTCCATCAGATCAAAGTACACGTTCCAGTACTCGGCATTGGTGGTCCAGGAACGGGTCACAAAGTTCAGTGAAGAAGGGGCCATTTCATTGAGGCGAACCGTCACGCCTTTATCGTGCATGATGCGCTTATCTGCCGCGATCACGTCACCCAACACTTTCTTCACCAAATCGATATCAGCGTCATAAGCTACACCCACCACGATATCCACGCGGCGGTTTGGCTCACGGGAATAGTTGATGATATTGCCCGCGATGATTTTACCGTTCGGCACCACAATGGTTTTGTTATCTGAAGTACGCAGCGTAGTGGAGAAGATCTGCACCTGATCTACCGTGCCGGAAACGCCACCCAGATCGACAAACTCCCCGGCCCGCAGCGGACGGAAGGCCACCAGCAGCACACCGGCTGCAAAGTTGGAAAGTGAACCTTGTAGTGCCAGACCCACAGCCAGGCCAGCGGCACCCAGCACGGCAATCACTGAGGTGGTCTGAACACCAATACGCCCCAGCACCGCAATAAAGGTAAACGCCAGGATGCTGTAACGCGCCATCGCAGCCAGGAAATCCGCCACGGTGGCATCGATGCCACGCAGCTTCATCACGCGGCTGAGTGCATTACTCACTACGCGAGCCACCACTGAACCAATAATGAAAATCACGATCGCGGCAACAATATTCACCGCATACTGGATCAGCATATCCTGATGGTTGACTAGCCAACTGCTGGCATTGTTAATGCCTTCTACTACGTTAAGTTCTTCCATTCTAACGTCCTACTTGACATCCCCATGCGGGGAAAATGAGCAAAATATACTGGCGAAACAGGGCCAATAAACAAACCACAGCTAAGGGTAACCAACATTTTGCCGCAGTGCCAACCGCAACGGGTAAAATTTTCCACCAGCTTTACCAGGTATAACCTGAATAAATCTCGGGTTAACCTGATTTCAGCTATGATAGAAGTGATTTTACGGTACAAGGAGAGCCTATCGTGATCGCTATTTTTCCCTCGCTTAAACACTATTGGCAAGTGCGCCCCAGATTATTGATTTCGGTAGGCGTAGGGCTTCTGTGTATCGGGCTGCTTCCTGCTCATCTCCCATGGTTGCAACGGTTGATCGTTGGTTGGAACGTGATGGCATGGATCTATTTATTATGCCTTTGGCATCTGATGCTGGGCTGTACTCCACAACGTACCCGGCAATTGGCACGCAAGCAGGACGAGAGTGCAAGCCAGGTATTGGCGTTGGTCAGTTTGGGCTGCGTAGTGAGCATTCTGGCCATCCTGTTTGAATTGAGCACTGCCAAACAGGTCAGCGATGCGTTGAAAACGCTGCATCTGGCCCTGACCGGCTCTACACTGGTGGTTTCCTGGCTGCTGTTACCCACGGCATTCACCATGCACTACGCCCACCTGTTTTACCTCCAGCGGGCCAATACGGAGGTGTTACCACTTTTGTTCCCCAGCAAGCTGGCCGAGCCAAACTACTGGGACTTCGCTTATTTCTCCTTCACCATTGCCGTGGCTTCACAAACCGCCGACGTGGCCGTGGGCACCGCAGACGTGCGTAAAATCACCCTGTTGCATTCGGTGATCTCCTTTGTCTTCAATATCTTGATACTGGGGCTGTCGATTAACGTTGGGGCGGGGTTATTGGGGTAGCTACTTAGGTGACGGATGCCTGGGTAAAAAAAGAAAAGGCTCCCAAGGGAGCCTTTTAGCGTCAATCTGAACGGAGGCACGATATTACAGCACGTCTACCGCGTTCAGTTCTTTGAATGCCAGTTCCAGACGGGTGATCATGGAAGTCTGGGCAGCACGAGTCCATACGCGTGGATCGTAGTATTTCTTGTTCGGCTTGTCGGCACCTTCTGGGTTACCCAGTTGGCCCTGCAGATAGCCTTCGTTCTTTTTGTAGTAGTTCAGGATACCTTCCCAAGTTGCCCACTGGGTGTCGGTATCGATGTTCATTTTCACTACGCCGTAGCTGACCGCTTCTTTGATTTCTGCTGCGGTAGAACCTGAACCACCGTGGAACACGAAGTTCAACGCATTGTGCGGCAGGTTGTGTTTCTTGGAAACATAGTCCTGAGAATCGCGCAGAATGGTTGGAGTCAGTTTCACGTTGCCTGGCTTGTAAACACCGTGTACGTTGCCGAAAGAGGCAGCGATGGTGAAGCGCGGGCTGATAGCGTTCAGTTTTTCGTACGCGTAATCAACGTCTTGTGGCTGAGTGTACAGGGAAGAAGCGTCCATGTGGCTGTTGTCTACGCCATCTTCTTCACCACCGGTGCAACCCAGTTCGATTTCCAGGGTCATACCGATCTTCGCCATGCGAGTCAGGTACTTGCTGCAAATTTCGATGTTTTCTTCCAGTGACTCTTCAGACAGGTCGATCATGTGTGAAGAGAACAGTGGCTTACCGGTCGCTGCGAAGTGCTTCTCACCCGCGTCCAACAGGCCGTCTAACCATGGCAGCAGTTTCTTCGCGCAGTGGTCGGTGTGCAGGATCACTGGCACGCCGTAATGTTCAGCCATCTGGTGCACGTGGTGCGCGCCAGAGATTGCGCCCAGGATCGCAGCACCTTGTGGCACGTCAGTTTTGATACCTTTACCCGCGATAAAGCCAGCACCGCCGTTAGAGAACTGCACGATCACTGGAGCACGTACCTTGGCTGCTGTTTCCAGCACTGCGTTGATGGAGTCGGTACCCACGCAGTTTACCGCTGGCAGTGCAAAGTTGTTCTCTTTGGCAACTGCGAAGACTTTCTGCACGTCATCACCTGTGATGACACCTGGTTTTACGAAATCAAAAATTTTAGACATTAGACGTTGTCCTGTTTCGTTGGCCGTATACCCGTCGTCTTGCAAGCTACAACCTGCAAGCTAGTGGTAGCGATGGATAAATAGCGATTTTTTACCCCCACAGCTCAGCTGGGGAGCATAAACAAACGGGCGGCTTGCGCCCCCCGTTATCTGAATTACTGCTTAGCGCGCTCTTCCAGCATCACTACTGCAGGCAGAGGTTTCCCTTCAACGAATTCCAGGAAGGCGCCGCCGCCGGTAGAGATGTAGGAAATTTTGTCAGCGATACCGAACAGATCGATAGCTGCCAGAGTGTCGCCGCCGCCTGCAATGGAGAAGGCTTCGCTATCTGCGATAGCGCGTGCAACAATTTCGGTGCCCCGACGGAAGTTAGGGAACTCGAAGACGCCAACCGGGCCATTCCACAGAATGGTTTTGGCGTTCTTCAGGATAACGGCCAGACGCTCGGCAGAGACGTCGCCCATATCCAGAATTTGCTCGTTGTCTTGGATCTCGTTGGCCTGCTTCACCGTGGCCACAGCGGTTTCAGAGAACTCGGTCGCAACGCGTACGTCGGTTGGCACCGGAATATCGCAGGTTTCCAACAGTTTTTGCGCGTTCGGGATCAGATCGGGTTCGTACAGGGACTGCCCCACGTTATTCCCTTGTGCCGCCACGAAGGTGTTAGCGATGCCGCCACCAACGATCAGCTGATCGGCGATCTTGGACAGAGAATCCAGCACGGTCAGTTTGGTAGAAACTTTAGAACCACCAACGATAGCCACCATTGGGCGAGCCGGGTTACCCAGCGCTTTGCCCAGGGCTTCCAGTTCCGCAGACAGCAGCGGGCCTGCACAGGCAACCGGAGCAAACTTGCCCACGCCATGTGTAGAAGCCTGCGCACGGTGTGCAGTACCAAAGGCGTCCATCACATATACGTCGCACAGCGCAGCATATTTCTTGGACAGCACTTCGTCGTCTTTCTTCTCGCCTTTGTTGAAGCGAACGTTTTCCAGAACAACCAGTTCACCTTCTGCAACGTCAACGCCTTCCAGATAATCCTTCGCCAGACGGACTGGGGATTTCAGATGCTCTTTCAGATAGTTGACCACTGGCAGCAGGGAGAATTCTTCGTTGTACTCGCCTTCGGTAGGACGACCCAGGTGGGAAGTTACCATCACGCGGGCGCCTTGTTTCAGCGCAGCTTCGATAGTCGGCAGGGAGGCACGGATACGCGCATCGGAAGTCACTTTACCGTCTTTCACTGGTACGTTCAGATCGGAACGGATCAGAACGCGTTTACCCGCCAGATCCAGATCGGACATCTTAATTACAGACATGGTGAACCCTCTTTGTTGATTCTCTATAAAGTTGCCTGAGCGACGCATCAACACCACGTTGATAGCGCCTTACTAGAAACCGCTTGCGGCCATTGCCCGTGTTGTATCCAACATCCGGTTGGCAAAGCCCCATTCGTTATCACACCAGACCAAGGTCTTGATCAGGTGCTGTCCGCTGACCCGGGTTTGCGTTCCATCAACAATGGCGCTGTGCGGGTCATGGTTAAAATCAATCGAGACTAATGGTAGTTCTGTATAGTCAACTATACCACGAAATGATCCCTGTGCCGCCTTTTGCAACAGCTGGTTTACCTCTGTGACCAACACCTTCGAGCTCACGCTGACGCTAAGATCGATGGCCGTTACGTTGATCGTCGGCACCCGCACGGAGATCGCTTCAAAACGATCGCAAAACTGCGGGAAGATGCGCGTAATGCCCGCTGCCAGCTTGGTGTCGACCGGAATAATCGACTGGCTCGCCGCGCGGGTACGCCGCAAATCCTGATGATAGGCGTCTATCACCGGCTGATCGTTCATCGAGGAGTGGATGGTAGTTACCGTGCCTGACTCAATGCTGTAGGCATCGTCCAGCAGCTTGATAATCGGAATAATGCAGTTGGTGGTACAGGAGGCGTTGGACACGATGCGATGCTCGCCACGCAGCGTTTGGTGGTTAACCCCAAACACGATGGTCGCATCCAGATCGTTACCGCCCGGATGGGCAAACAGTACCTTTTTTGCCCCTGCCGCCAGATGAGCTTCGCCATCTGCCCTGCTGCCGTATACACCGCTGCAATCCAGCACCACATCCACGCCCAGTTCGCCCCAGGGCAACTGGTCCAGCTCGGGTTGATGTAACAGCCGAATGCTGTCATCCCCCACGCTCAACACGTCACATTCCTGGCGCACATCCCAGGCAAAGCGGCCGTGGCTGGAGTCATATTTCAGCAGGTGGGCCATCCCCTCGGCATGTGCCAGTTCGTTGATGGCGACGACGGAAATTTCGGCGCGTCTCCCCGATTCGTACAGTGCGCGTAAAACGCTACGGCCAATACGGCCAAAGCCGTTTATCGCTATGCGGATGGTCATGCTACTCCCTGAAAAAGGGCGATCTCTGGCGGTAATGTTCAACGTCAAGGATCGCGCAGACTGATTATCTCGCCTAGAGTACTTTAGCGCACCGCCTGCTGTGAATCGCTGCTTTGCATTATTCGTCAAACCCCATTGCTCATCGCAACCGCTCACTCTGGCGTTTCCACTGACAACAGTGATAACTGAAACGCTTCAGCCGAGCATAAACCAAAGTTTTGCCAAAAGGAACAGGTGCAACGCACTGCCTGTCATGTCGAAGAGACTTTGCGAAAATAAAATGATCTAGCGCACATTTTTACCCTCAACCCTCGTTAGCCAAATGAGGTCGAATGCGCAAATGACTTGCCGGTAACGCCAAGTTCTCCATAATGAACCCAGCGTTTGTTGGGTGAAGCAAATGCCGATGGGTACAATTCTCTTTCTTTTGTGGTCGATGTTATTTACAAGGAACCAAAATGAGTGAAATCAAAGTAGTCGCCCTGATTAAAGCCATGCCAGAACACCGTGCTGCGGTAGATAAAGCGGTACGCGCCATGGTCGCCCCGAGCCGTTCCGAGCCGGGTTGCATCCAATATGATTTGCATGAAGAGCAGGGTCATCCGGGCGCTTTCGTCTTTATCGAGCGCTGGACTTCTGAGCAAGCGCTGAAAGAGCATATGGCAATGTCTTACCACGATGCCTTCCTGGCCGAATTGGAAGGGAAGCTAGTGAGTCTGGAAGTGAAAAAACTGACTCAGCTGTAATTGTGCTTCTTAGGGGGCCGATTCGGCGCCCCCTTTCCGCTCACTCAACGGTGAAAGTTTCACGGCTCACATTCGCAGCAAATTGAGTTAATCCTGTAAGGCAATAAGCCAGGCGCTGCCACTCAATTGCCCACTCCCCGTGATTCTAGAAAGCTCGCTGCTGACCGTAAAGGTTTTCGATTTCCAAATAGTCGCCTTAATGCTTCTGCCTGAAGCCCCGGTTTCAGGATCGGTAATCGTCAGCTTAGAGATCGCGCCGGTTTTTCCTGCCGTGTCTTTCAACGGCAATGCACCATTCCCATCAGCCTCATAGCTCAGTGAGAAAGTCGCCTTCACCGGCGAGTCGCAGGTATAAGTAATGGGTGCAGAAGTGCGATGCGAGACGCTATCTGCTGACAGAGTACCGTGGTTCAACGTCAGAGCGGTAGGATTTAGCTGGCACGCATTGGGTAATTGTATCGTTCCCCCCTTCAACTGAAACGGAATAGTATAAACCCCTTGCCACTGTGGACTGCCAAAACTGCGAATATATCCCCCCAATGGCATTGAAGGAAAAGTAATCATATTATCAATAGGACGACGTTTTATATAAAAAGAAAGCGTAATAGGAAAAGACACGGCGAAACTCGAGGCATTTTCTGTACTATTCCCCGACAGCCAATCAGAACACATCACCGCAGTCTCATTTACCCATTGACCAACCGAATCATTAGCCGCCGTCACAGAAACAGATAAATTGGCATTAATCCGATAGCGTTCGGGGTTGTCAGGCTCTCTTGGCAAATCAATCCTCGTATAGTGCCATGCTTGTTCTGAAGGCACATTTGCAGCGCCACAAGACACCTTGCCAGAGACAGTGCTCTTATAGACAATATACGTGCTTATCAGCCCAGAACTCACCTCAGCCTTGCCGCTAATCGTCACCAGGGAGATGGCATTTATGGAGGTGACATTATAGTCAGCAAAAGCGGGAACCATGCCCATCAAGCCGATTAATAACCCACCGCCCCGCACCTTGAGGTATTTTATGCTGCCCGTTTCACTCATCTGTGTACTCCCCGCTCTCTTTTATCTCAGGCATATTCATAATCTAGATATAACTGGCAAACAGTGACGCGCTGGCGCTAAACGCTCCGCCCTCTTTACCCATCCCATCCTGGATAACCAACCGCCCGGTAAGCGTAAACATCCCAGCCTGTATCGGCAGCCATTGACCAATAGTAAACGCCATGTTGTTGCGGGATAATGCTATCCCGACCCCAGATTGCGAGGTTCCCAACACATTGGCTCCCATAGTGTTCATCACCCCGTAGGCGGTAGGCGACAAGTACATTTTCAAACTCTTGCCCACCGGTGCCCCGCCGCTACACGAAACGTTGATGCGGACCGACTTTTCCGCTTTAGCGCTGCCGACATCCTGCAAGTTAACCGCTCCAAACGGTACTTCCAGCCGTGACTCACCGCTCTCGCTGGTGACATTGCACGCCGGGATCACTATCGTCGCCTTGACGGTAACGGGGACATCCGCCTGCACCGCCGCCGCCCCCAATATCAGGCTAAACAGGCCATAACGCCAATATCGTCTGCCATTTTTTTGCATATTTTCTCCTACTGATAGCTGGCCTCAACCGTCACCGTAGCACTGTAATCGCCCGCTTTTACCGCCCCCGGAGCCAAGGCATAGGCACCAAACTGAAACTGGTTAATCCCCCCGGAGCCGATTTGGCTAATGATACCGGCCTTTACCTCACGGCCCAGAACAATCGCCTGACCGAGACTATCTTCCAGACCAATCACCAGCCCGGTATCGCCGGTGGTAGCCAGCATGGCGACCCCGTTGACCTGTTGGGTCTGCGTACTGTTAAACGTCAGCTTCACCATCTTCCCCAGCGTGGCAGGCGTACAGTCTTTCAGACCAAGGGTAAATGGCGTGGTTTGGGTCCGTGAGTTGTGTTCAAAAAAACGTAATCTTTGGCTGGGCAAGGAGACCTTCTGACTGCTGCCCTCCTGGTCAAACTGGCAGTTTGCCACCAGGATCACCCCATTAAATACCAATTCCAGATGATCGTCCGCCTGGCTCGCCAGCGATAGCAACAGCAATAGGCAGACACTCCCCGCTATCAATCGTCTGTTCATAAATACCTTTTACCCAGTTTAACGAGCAACACACTGGCTACCGCTGCAGCGAAACGCCAACGTGGGGCGGCCACCATAATCATTGATATAAGTTAAATAAGGTTTGGCATAAATGCCGCTTTTCACTCGGACACTACTTTTCGGGGCCAGCATCACGCTGTCAAAATCGCCTTCCAGCGACTGTTTCTCACTCCCCCCCAGCCCGATCACCGTGACGTAATACGGTGTGGGATTGTCTATCCGATAACCGCCAGTTTCAGTATGTAAGACCAACTGATCTTGCCATACCGCTCCCGGTTCTCGCTTCAATGCCTTCGGGCGGTAAAACAGTTTGATTTTGGTCTGTAGCGCAATCTGCAGCACATTTGGCTTTTCACTTTCCGGTGGGATTTCCCGCAGGTTAAAATAAAACAGCGACTCCCGATCTTGGGGAAGCTGGCTCACCGACCCCGAGGCCTTCACCCGAATGATCCCTTTAGCCGCCGGTTCCAAACGCTGCACCGGTGGCGTAATGATCAAGGGACCCGTTAACATCTTGTTCTGCTGTTCATCTTCCAGCCAGGACTGCGCCAGATAGGGCTGCTGCTGGTTATCGTTGCTGATATTCAGGCTGATAGACTGGCTGGCGCCGTCAAATACCGCCCGGGTTCGGTCTAGCGTGACCGCCGCCTGAACCGTTAAAGGGAATACCAACAACGTCACTACACTCCAAACGGTGCAGGTTGCCATCTTGCGAACTCTCATAAGTATGTACTCTTTATTAATTAATTTGATCCGACGTGGTTGGTCGGCAAGGCAATAACAGATTAGACTCGCCAATCTGCGCTGGTAACTGCACCTGGCACTGAACTTCCCCGGCCCACGCCACATTCAAGGCACTCTTCGGGGCAATACCGCTGAGCCATGCCAGCCCCTGTTCCCCCACCAGCCCCACCTCTCGTCCTCGGCTATCTGTCACGCTTGCGCCAAAGGGGGGATAGCTGCTATCCGCCAATCGCAACACCGCAAACGCTGTAGCCCCCTGCAATACGGAAAATCGGCGGTAACCAATCGCGCCTTCAGTCAGCGAGGCCTCTACCACCCCCTGAACCGCCTCAACATCATCCGGCAAGGTGTTAACATCAATACGTGCGGTCGTACGGTAATAACTGTTTACATCGCCCAACACGCCGATCCCCCAGCGGTTGCTCTTGACGCCCGAAGTGTTTAACGGCACCCCGGCAATGCCATCCGTACTCAACATCAGCCGGGTTCCGCCGTTGTAACCCGCCGGGTGCATTGCCGCGCCGAGCCCTGTGACCGTCAGACCACCGCTGGCATTAAACCCGAAAGAGGAGGTACCACGGTCTTCAAAAGCCGCATTCGCGCTAACCTTGGCCATATTGCCATTATGGGTGTACATGCCATTGAACTGACTATTGGCCGATGCCTGAGCGCCACTGATCAACCCAGCATTCACGCTGTAACTATCATTCCCCGCCACGCCGTAATACCCGACCTGCTGGTTATAGCGCCCTCGGCTTTGACTGGCGTTATAGCTCACCGAACCTAGCCCCAGCGGCACAGAAATCATCACGTTAACCAGATTATCCTCACGCCCCTGATACTGGCTGCGGGTGACCGTGCCAGTGACAGACAGGTTTCTCAACCCCAGCGACGGCAGGTCAAAATAAGTACCGACAGTTCCGCCAAACTGCTCGGTATCCCCTTGATCCCAATACGTCTGGCTCTCATAGTTCAGCCCCAGAGAAAAGCCCTCAAAACGCTTATTGACGTTTATCTGATAGCGTTCTTTCTGACGGCCACGAACGTCTTCCCGGTAACGTACATTCAGGTACTCTTGCATACTGAGAAAATCCTTCTCCGAGAAACGATATCCGGCAAAGGTCACATCGGTATCCATCTCATCAAAGAACTTCGAGTAACTCAGACGCCAGGATTTACCCTGCCGATCATCGTGCTGGGGGAATCTCGCCACAGTCTGGGTGACGTCCAGTGCCATGGTTCCCAACACGAACAGATCACGCCCCACCCCGAGTGCCGCAGCCTGATAGTCTCGAGATAACGTCCCGCCGCCGTAGACTGACCAGGCGTTACTGATACCCCAGGTCATTTCACCGGCAACAAACGGCGGGCCCTCCAGATGATGCTGCCATGTGCTGGGCCGCCCGGTGATCAGTTGATAACGCATCTGCCCTGGTCGGGTCAGATAGGGCACCGACGCGGTGGAAACGCTGAACCGGCGCTGCTCACCATTTTGTTCGGTAATGGTCACATCCAATGTGCCGCGAATGGCGCTGTCCAGGCTCTGAATACGGAAAGGGCCCGCCGGTACGGTACTGTCATACACTTTGCGCCCCTGCTGGGTCACAGTGACTCGCGCATTACTATTGGCCACCCCGATGATTTCCGGGGCGTAGTCTCTTAAACGCGGCGGTAACATCCGTTCATCGCTGGCCAGCTTCCCACCGGTATAACGCCAGGAGTCAAACAGGGCTGAGTTAACATAATCCTCCCCCAGGGTCAGCGTTGACTGCAGGCTGGGTAAAGGGCGATAAAGATAGACCCGGGTCAGGTCAAAGTTGCGCATGGAGGACGGGTTAGGTCCGGAGCTCTGGCTATTATTACCCTGATAGTCCGCCCGCAAGCGCCAGGCCCCTGCATTCATCCCAGCGGTACCATTAACGCTGATATTGCGCTGTCGGCCGCCGTTCCCTTGCGGAAGCGTTACCGAGGCATTCAGGTTGTAATCCAGCAGTATCCCGGGAATACCATGATCCCACCGGGAAGGCGGCAGCCAAGAATTATCGCTGTACTCCAGCCAGGCTTGGGGCACATTAATCTTCAACAGGCTGGCCCCAAGGTCAGGAACCAACGTGACCCCTGGCAGAGCACTAAAATCGGCACACTGCCCGTTACGCCAGGTAGTGACCTTCTCACGAGCGGAGGTCGTCAACCCTAGCGAATCAACCATTTCCTGTGACAGGCAGGCCTGAGGTAAATTAACGGCATCTGGCTCTGCGGCCGCTATACCCTCAGGCAGATAAAACGAAATAACTCTTTCATTGCCCAAGCTCTCGCCATTGACGGTGACCTGTAATTGATAATCATCCGGCATCACATAACCGGACTGATAAAATCGGGAAAAATCAACATTCGTTTTATCTTGCGCATCAAGCATGTCGATATTGAATTTTACGGCCTGTGCATTCCCTGCCGTTAGCATCATTAATATCGACAACGTGATGCGGTTTTTTATAAACCTTGACTGAATCATAGGCTATTATCCAGAATCCCTTTCACAAGCAATCCATCACATCATTTACACCAGATACTGCCGCCTCCCTAACAACAAGGGATTGAACATAGCTACAGAGACATAGGAAAAATCTATCCAGACCAGACAATGCATGAAAAGAGTTTTGCGCTAACTCCGCACAACAAATAGTATTTCGTGGTTACCATAGCAATGGCAGAACGGTAACTCTGTCCTGCCATGCAAAAGAAACGTTCTGATGCAGAGAACATCTACTGCGTCAGAAAAATCCTTTATTTATAGGCAATCACAAAGTTGGTGCTAGAGGTGAAATCACCCCCGGTAACCGCAGTGGCGTCATCGGCTTTCTGCACCATCGCCGTATACGTCAGGGTATTATTGCCTTCTGCCAGACCCGTCAGTGGCAATGCCGTACCAAAGGTGATATCGTTGATTTTGATACCCAAACCGGTCGCACTACCATTGGTTTTCAGCAGGTTTTTACCCGCAATCTGGTTGGTGCTGTTGAAGGTAATTTCTGCCGTTTTCTTATCCATCGCACAGTTCTCCAATTTGATATTGAAGTCCTTGGTGACGCTCTTGCCTGAGTTCAACCCAGACATGGAAAGCTGACTAAAATCCACCTTGATATCAGACCCATCCTGACCCGCAGCCAGATCGCATGGTGTATCCCTGACTTCTCCGCTGAACGTCACGGTCCCGCTGTTTCCGGTAGCAGCCTGAGCGCCGAATGAGATACCGCTTGCCAGTAAAGTGGCCATCGCAATTTGCGTCAATTTCATCATTTTGTCCTTTTTTAACTAAAAACAGCACAGGTCGAGCCTGCACCTCCATATTATTAGTCGTCACCGATCTTACCTGTCGTAATACGTTACGCTGAGTACATATACACATAGCTTTCGGCGACCCGACAAATATTATGCACGCTCGCAATAAACAGCAAATTAATCTGCACTTATGCAAAATATTAGGTTTTTAATCTAAAAAATCACATAAATTAACATTAAATGCAACAAATGAATGAAAATACATCAACGCCCAGCATTTCTAACTCATTAGAAACCCACGTAAATGTTGATGAAAAATAAATTCAAACGTCACACTTGACTATCTATGCACACTTAACTTAGATTTCTCCTAAATTTATATAAAGATTAATCTTAGTCAGCAAAGCCATCTCATCAACAACACCTAGGAAGTTGATTATAAAATGAAATACACCATAAACTTAATCATTGTGTTTGATCCGGAGCATCGAACACTCGCCTTAAACAATAATAATCAGACGGCTCTTGAACTCTCAAAACCCTCTTGCCGAGTACTTAATGAGTTTATCAAAAGCAATGGGGTTAACTTATCCCGTGATTCGTTACTGAAAAATGCGTGGGAGGATTATGGTTTTCCTGCCTCCAACGCAGGCTTGAACAACTGCATCAGTGAGTTGAGAAAATCATTCGTTAGCCTGGGGATAGAAAAACCCATCATTATAACCCTACCTAAGTTAGGGTTTAGAATGGAAGCAGATATTCACCCCGCCCCAAAACAAAAGATCGACGCCAAGATAAAGAAAGTGGAGCAAGTGGCGGCGAAACCAGAGAAGGAGGGGGCGCCTAAAGAGGAAAAGCCCATCGGTACTCTTCCACTGGTCATGCCAGGTAAATTGACTATAAAAACCATGATGATACCTACCCTGGCACTGCTGACCGTATTGGGTTTCATCGGCCTGGCTTTGCTGCTCAGGGCACCATCAACTCAGCTAAAATTAATTAGTACCTATAAACAATGTGATATTTACTCTATCAGAAAAGACACAGTCCCCGGCTCAGAGTTCAGGGCAAAAAAGATACTGGAGTCAGAAAAACTGGATTGCGATCGGGTCAGGCAAGACATTTTTTATACCGAAGAGCGCCCCGATAACGAACTATTGAAGATAACTTTTCTGGCCGCCTGTCAAAAAGACCAGACTGCCGGCGATTATCAGCATTGTAAAACCTTTAAAATTAATGAGTAAAAAATGAAACGAGTTATTGGCACAGTGCTACTTTTTACCGTTCTACTAATGTGTCTGTGGTGGTGGCGTTCCCATCATCAAGACATAAAACCATTCCGCTGTGATACACAGCAAATCTC
>NZ_JAELTL010000042.1:0-48722 GCF_016428815.1 Serratia sp. ASV30
CCGCGCGCGTTAATGCTTGGGCTGTTGGTGGCGGGGGCGGTCTATTGGGGCTGTACCGTAGCCGTGCTGCACTTCCATGCTTACGGCGAACATCAGGCGGCGGCCGCTTCGTTGCCGGGGATCGTGGTGCAACTGTTTGGCGAACATGCGCTGTGTATTGCCTGCATCATCGGCTATCTGGCCTGTTTTGCCAGCGTGAATATCTACACCCAGAGCTTTGCCCGCCTGGTCTGGTCTCAGGCCCAGGAAAAGCCTGCTAGCGGTTTAGCCAAACTCTCCGCGGGCCAGGTGCCGGTCAATGCACTGAGCGCGGTGGTCGGTTGCTGCCTGTTGTTCACTTTACTGATCTATACCCTGAAGCTGCCGTTGGATACGCTGCTGGTATACGCCAATGGCATTTTCGTGCTGATTTATCTGCTGTGTATGTTGGCGGGTTGGCGGATCTTGCAGGGGCGTTCGCGGTTGATGGCGATCGTTGGCTCCGCGTTGTGCTTGTTATTGCTGGTGATTATCGGCTGGAAAAGCCTGTATGCGTTGGCGATGTTGGTGCTGATCTGGTTGGTGCTGCCGCGTAAAACGCAGGCGGCGGTTTCCAAGCAATAAGGGCGCACTGGTGCGCCCCTTAGAACAACTTATTCGTCTGCTGGCTTGGCTACCGGCGCGGTATTCAGCTTGCCTTCCAGTTCGGTCAGACGCTGTTCCAGCAATGCCAGCTTTTCACGGGTGCGCAGTAGGATCTGGGTCTGCACGTCAAATTCTTCGCGGTTAACCAGATCCAGACGGGTCAACTGCGCTTGCAGTACCTGACGGATTTTTTTCTCAACGTCTTCCCCGAATTCACGTACGCCTTTAGGCATCGACTCTTGGACCTGGCGTGCGATCTGTTCAATTTTTTTCGGGTCAATCATGGCGTTTCCCTTTCTGATATTTGGTGGCTGATGCTTAGTGTAATGCGAGTTGCTCGCCGGATAAACTATTACCGTATTTGCTGCGCGATCCCTCATTACGCGACCGGATGGCTTGAAACACTAAAGCGATGGGGTTATAGTCGAGATGCTTATTCTCAGGGCGGGGTGCAAGTCCCCACCGGCGGTAAATCACCATTCACGGTGAAAGCCCGCGAGCGCTCAACCTATCTCTCAGGAGTGGGTTAGAGGTCAGCAGATCCGGTGTAATTCCGGGGCCGACGGTTATAGTCCGGATGGGAGAGAGTAACGACACCTGTCGGGCGTATGCCCCGCTTGCGTTATTTTTTTGGCTATTGGCATAGCCACTCCTCAAGATCGCCCTGGTTCTGGTAATCCATAATTTTAATGAGGTTTTTTACCATGAATCAGACTCTACTTTCAGATTTCGGCACGCCGGAAGAACGCGTTGAACGCGCTCTTGATGCATTGCGCAACGGGCGCGGTGTGATGGTGCTTGATGATGAAAACCGTGAAAACGAAGGTGACATGATCTTCGCCGCAGAAACCATGACCGTTGAACAGATGGCGCTGACCATTCGCCACGGTAGCGGCATTGTTTGCCTGTGTATCACTGAAGATCGCCGCCAGCAGCTCGAGCTGCCGATGATGGTCACCAACAACTCCAGTCAGTTCCAGACCGCCTTTACCGTGACGATTGAAGCGGCGCAGGGCGTGACCACTGGCGTATCGGCTAGCGATCGCCTGACGACTATCCGTGCAGCCATTGCAGACGGTGCCAAGCCAAGCGATCTGAACCGCCCAGGTCATGTGTTCCCGCTGCGTGCTCAGCCTGGTGGCGTATTGAACCGCCGTGGCCACACCGAAGCGACCATCGATCTGGTTTCAATGGCCGGTTTCAAACCCGCTGGCGTACTGTGCGAGTTGACTAACGATGACGGCAGCATGGCGCATGCGCCAGAAGTGATCACCTTTGCCAAGCAGCATGACATGGTGGTGCTGACTATCGAAGATCTGGTGGCCTATCGCCAGTCACGCGAAAAGAAAGCCAGCTGAGTTGCTGACTGAAGTGAAAAAGCCGCTGATGAAGCGGCTTTTTTTGTGCTTAAAATTCTTTAGCCGATACCGCCGCTTTGCAACAGCGTCAGGCTAAACCCCATCACCGCCATGCCGCACAGCACGCCGTAGCTTGGATTATTGTGTGGGTCGATCTCTTTGGCCAATGGCATCAGTTCATCTACCGACAGTGCCACCATAATCCCAGCCACCGCAGCCATAATCGACGCCATCACCACCGGTGAAACCATCGGGCCGAGCACCAGGAAGGCCAGTACGCCACCCAGAATTTCTGCCATTCCGGAGATCCCAGACCACAGTAGCGCTTTGGTTTTAGAGCCGGTTGCCGCATACACCGGCCCGGCGACTGCCAACCCTTCTGGAATATTGTGGATGGCGACCGCGAGCGCAATGCCCATCCCCAGTTCCAGATCGGCGCTGGCGGTGACAAAGGTGGCAATCCCTTCCGGGAAATTGTGCAGGCTGATGCCAAGCGTCAGCAGCATGGCGGTGCGTTTAAGGTTATGGGGCTTGATGGGTTTTTGCACCAGGTCTTGTGGGTGCTGGTGTGGCAGCATGCGATCCAGCGCAAAGTAGCCTAACAGCCCGAGCATAAACATGCCGTAGCCAAGCATGGGCGACATGCCGACGGTGTGCAGCGCAGCGGGCAGCATTTCCATCAATGAAATTAACAGCATAATCCCTGCGGCAAAGCCGAGCGCAAACGCCAGCAGGCGGTTGGAGGGCTTCTGGCCAATAATGCCGAGCAGGGCACCGACAAAGGTAGCGCCTCCGGCTAACAAGGTCAGGATCAGCGGTACAGACATGCATTCTCCTTGTATGCTAATAATATTTATCAGTTTCTGATACTAACAGAGCCAAGCCATAAATCGAGTGGATTTGGCTGATGGTTTCAATCGTTCCTGCCATTCAAATTTCTTGAAGATCACCATCAGGGTTATCCGGCTGCCTTGGTAAGGCAAACAGCGTAATGTAGTCAGCAGAACACTTGTCACGCTAACCAAGGATATTTTATGACCACCTCTCGTATGCCTGCACTCTTTCTTGGCCACGGAAGCCCGATGAACGTGCTGGAAGAAAACCGCTATACCCAGGCCTGGCGTGCGTTGGGTGAGCAATTGCCACGGCCAAAGGCGATCGTTGCTGTGTCTGCCCACTGGTACACTCGTGGGACGGCAGTGACGGCGATGGAACATCCAAAAACCATTCACGATTTTGGCGGCTTCCCGCAGGCGCTGTTTGATACACAGTATCCGGCACCGGGTTCACCAGAGCTGGCGGCAGAGCTGCAAAGCCTGTTGGCCCCGGCGCAGGTGATTGCCGATACCAGTGAATGGGGTTTGGATCACGGCAGTTGGGGCGTGCTGATCAAGATGTACCCGCAAGCCGATATCCCGGTGGTGCAGCTGAGCATCGATGGGACTCAACCAGCGGAATACCATTTTGAGCTGGGCCGTAAGCTGGCGGCGCTGCGCGATCGGGGGATAATGATCGTGGCCAGCGGCAACGTGGTGCATAACCTGCGCATGGTGAAATGGCAGGGTGACACCAGCCCGTATCCTTGGGCGGAGTCATTCAACCAGTACGTACGTGATAACCTGGATTATCAGGGCGAACATCACCCGCTGGTGAATTATATGCAGCATGAAGGCGCAGCGTTGTCGAACCCGACGCCAGAGCATTATCTGCCGTTGCTGTATGTATTGGGCGGTTGGGATGGTAAAGAGCCGATCTCGGTACCGATCGATGGGATCGAAATGGCCGCGCTGAGCATGCTTTCGGTGCAGGTTGGTTGAATAAAAAAGGCGCGAAAATTTCGCGCCTTTAGTTATTTCTGGTTTAACTGTTAGCCAAGAATAATATGCGGGTAGAAGCGCGACAGATCCTGGGTGATTAACTCGCGATCTTCACGCAGGCCAATACCGCAAGGCTGATCGTTGACCAACCAACTGCCGATCAGCGTATAACTGCCTTCAAACTGGGGCAATTGATGGAACTGCTGCACAATCATGCCTTCTTCGCCGTATGGCCCATCGACGCGCGCCACTTCCTGACCGTTCTGGACGATCTGGATGTTGGCACCCTCGCGTGAGAACAGCGGCTTGGTGACGTAATGATCCATTTGCGGATGATCGTCCTCGGCAAAGTAGGCTGGCAGCAGGTTTGGATGATCCGGGAACATTTCCCACAACAGTGGCAGCAGAGCCTTGTTGGAGATAATGCTCTTCCAGGCCGGTTCCAGCCAGCGTACGCCAGCATCTTCCAGCTTGGTGGAGAACATCTCGCGCAGCATAAATTCCCACGGATAGAGCTTGAACAGGTTACTGATAACCTGATTTTGCAGATCGGTGAACTGGCCTTTCTCGCCCAGGCCAATCTCTTCCATAAACAGGAATTCGGTCGGCAGGCCTGCTTCCAGCGCGCAGTCTTGCAGATATTGCACCGTACCGCGATCTTCCTCGCTGTCTTGGCAGCAGGCCAGATGCAGCAGGCTAAAGCCGTGGTTGGCTTGCAGATCGGCGAAACGTTCGATCAGTTTTTCTTGCAGGCTGTTGTACTGGTCAGCGGCGGGATCCAGCTTGCCGGCGTTGATCTGATCTTCCAGCCACAGCCATTGGAAGAACGCTGCCTCATACAATGAGGTTGGCGTATCGGCATTATTTTCCAACAGCTTGGGTGGATTGATGCCGTCATAGGCCAGGTCGAGGCGTGAATACAGCGAAGGCTGATTAGTGCGCCAGGAGCTGCGAACGAATTCCCAGGTGTGCTTGGGGATGCAGAATTTGGTCATCAGTTGATCGCTGTTGACCACCTTATCTACCACCTTCAGGCACATCTGGTGCAGTTCGGCGGTGGCATCTTCAATCTCTTCGATCTGTGCCAACGTGAATTGGTAATAGGCATCTTCACACCAGTAGGGTTCGCCGTACATGGTGTGAAAGGCGAAACCAAACTCGGTGGCTTTTTCGCGCCAGTCTGGGCGCTCGCTAATCGCAACGCGTTTCATGTCTTAACCGCCCATGCTGCGTGAGCTGCTGGAGGTAGCGCTGCTGCGTTGCATGCTGGTTTGTTTGGCCACGGACTCACCGAAGCCACCACGGGTAACGGTATTGGTCACCGCGGGTTTAGGGGCCATTGCGGTTTTAGGTACCGTCATGGAGCGGCCGCCTGCGGTTGCCGGGCCATAGCTTTTACCGCTGGCGTCAACAAACTTGCCGTTTGCTGGGCTGGCGGCGTTTTTAGAGGAAAACAGCGGCTGTTGAGCGTAGCCCCCGCCACCCATCATGCGGCCCATCATGTAGCCCGCCATCAGCGGCATCCACATGCTGCCACTGCTTTGTGATTCTGCGGCCATGCCAGCCTGTGCTGGAGCCTGAGTACATTGCGCTTCACCGAATTCGGCTACGCAGTCTTCACGAGTGGCATATTTAGGTGCGGTTTTTTCCGCTTCTTTCAGCGCGTTGTTATACGCGGTGGTGCACTGCTCGCTCATCGACGGGTTGGAGGTTGAACAATCGTCAGCATTTTTATACAGGGAAACCGTCTCATCCGCCTGTTCGCAGCCGGCCAGCATAAACACTGCGCTGATCGCCAAAGCCACGGGGGCAACACGGTAGCTGCGCCAGGATTTGCGGAAGGTGTCTTTGTTGATGTTTTTGGTCCGTTTCATCGATATTTATCCCATCATGCGGGCTGTATTCGCCCTTGCCCAGTAGTGGTCGATAGGATAGGTGAAAGATGCTCAAAATTAAAGCTGAAACACCCGCAGGATCCACTCTTTACGCACTTATACGTTACGGTGTGCGCCAGTTCGCTTTACTGCGTATAACTGCAGCAAAAGCGTTACATAATGGAACGTTTTGCCCGAAGCTACGTTCCATTATGTAACGTTTTTTTCCTTACTCGCCAAGCGGCCGGCAGGTCGTATAGTCAGCAACAGAACAATACGTCGATATCACCCTCTGAAATCTGAACGTTACTTGGTTAACGTCTCTACAAGGAGTCAGTTATGTTGAGAATCATTCAATCCCCGAGCAAATACATCCAGGGGGCCAATGCGTTGGCCTCCGTTGGCCAATATGCCAAAGCCCTTGCCGATCATTACTTTGTGATCGCCGACGATTTCGTCATGAAACTGGCGGGCGATACTGTGATGGGCAGCCTGCATCAGCACGGGGTGAAGTATCACGCTGGTACGTTTAATGGCGAATGCTGCCGCAAGGAAATCGACCGCCTTGGTCAGGAGCTGAAAAGCCACGGCTGCAAAGGGGTGATCGGCATCGGTGGCGGTAAAACGTTGGATACCGCCAAGGCGATTGCCTATTACCAGCATGTGCCAGTGGTTCTGATGCCAACCATTGCTTCGACGGATGCGCCTACCAGCGCGTTGTCGGTGATCTACAGCGAAAGCGGCGAGTTTGAAGAATACCTGATCTACCCCGCCAACCCGAATATGGTGGTGATGGACAGCGCCATTATCGCCAAAGCGCCGGTACGCCTGCTGGTGGCGGGCATGGGCGACGCGCTCTCCACCTATTTTGAAGCTCAGGCCTGCTTCGATGCCCAGGCCACCAGCATGGCGGGCGGCAAGTCTACGTTGGCGGCGCTCAATCTGGCGCGTCTATGCTATGAAACGCTGTTGGCTGAAGGAGTCAAGGCCAAGCTGGCTGCGGAGTCTGGTGTGGTCACCGAAGCGGTGGAGCGCATCATTGAAGCCAACACCTATCTGAGCGGTATTGGTTTTGAAAGCAGCGGTCTGGCGGCGGCGCATGCCATCCACAACGGTTTCACCGTGTTGGAAGAGTGCCATCATCTGTATCACGGGGAAAAAGTGGCGTTCGGCACCCTGTCTCAGTTGGTGCTGCAAAACAGCCCAATGGCACAGATTGAAACGGTGCTGAACTTCTGCCAGCAGGTCGGGTTACCGATCACCCTGGCACAAATGGGCGTCACCGGTGAACTGACAGAAAAAATCGGCAAGGTGGCAGAGGCCAGCTGTGCCAAAGGTGAAACCATCCACAACATGCCGTTTAGCGTAACGCCGGAAAGCGTATTGGCGGCTATCCTGACGGCAGACAAACTGGGCAGCGCCTGGTTGCAACGCGCATAAATCATCGGGCGCGCTCAACGCGCCCGCTGTTCTCTACAGAGGAATTAACCGTGAAAAAGCTAATCAATCAGGTCGATTCGGTACTTAACGAACAGTTACTCGGCATGGCTGCCGCTCACCCGGAGCTGCAGGTGCATCAGGATCCTGTGTTTGTGACCCGCACGGCGGGGCCGATCCCAGGCAAAGTGGCGATCCTGTCTGGCGGTGGTAGTGGCCATGAGCCGATGCACTGCGGCTTCGTGGGCGAGGGAATGCTGGACGGTGCCTGCCCAGGGGAGATTTTCACCTCACCGACGCCGGATAAAATGTACGACTGCGGCCAAGCTATTGACGGCGGCGCCGGGGTGTTGCTGATCATCAAGAACTACACCGGTGACATCCTCAACTTTGAAACGGCGACCGAATTGCTGCATGACAGCGGCGTGCCAGTGGCAACGGTGCTGGTGGATGACGACGTAGCGGTCAAAGATAGCCTGTTCACCGCAGGCCGACGTGGCGTTGCCAATACGGTGCTGATGGAGAAACTGCTCGGCGCGGCAGCGGTACGGGGTGACGATCTGGACGCGCTGGTCACACTGGGGCACAAAATCAACAACCAAGGCCACTCGCTAGGGATTGCTCTGGGCGCTTGCACCGTGCCTGCGGCAGGTAAACCGTCGTTTACTTTGGCGGATAACGAGATGGAGTTCGGCGTTGGCATCCACGGCGAACCGGGGATCGAACGGCGGACGTTCACCACCCTCGATCAAACGGTGGATGACATGTTCGCTACCCTGATCGATAACGGCGATTACCAGCGTACGATCCGCGTTTGGGATCGCCAGCAAGGGGAATGGCGTGAAGAGAGCCAAAGCAAACGAGCCTTGACGCAGGGCGATCGGGTGATTGCGCTGGTTAATAACCTGGGGGCTACGCCGCTTTCCGAACTGTACGGGGTTTACCACCGTTTGGCACAGCGCTGTGCTGCGGCCGGGATCGTCATTGAGCGCAATCTGGTGGGATCATACTGCACCGCATTGGATATGCAGGGGGTTTCCATCACCTTGCTGCAAGTGGATGACGAGCTGTTATCGCTGTGGGATGCGCCGGTGAACACGCCAGCGCTGCGCTGGGGCTGAGGAGGAAACATGACATTAAGCAAACAGCAGGTCGTTGAGTGGTTGATGCGTTGTGGTGAGGTCTTTACCCGCGAACGCGATTTCTTGACTCAGTTGGATAGCGATATCGGCGATGGCGACCACGGCCTGAATATGAACCGTGGCTTTAGCAAGGTGGTAGAAAAGCTGCCTTCGGTAGCGGACAAGGACATCGGCTTTATTCTCAAAAACACCGGTATGACGCTGCTCTCCAGCGTTGGTGGTGCCAGTGGTCCGCTGTTCGGCACCTTCTTCATCCGTGCGGCTCAGGCGGCCAACGCCAAGCAGAGCCTGGATCTGGCGGAGTTGAAGCAGGTGATCCAGGAAGGCGCGGAAGGCGTAGCGATGCGTGGCAAGGCAGAGCCGGGCGATAAAACCATGTGTGATGTCTGGGGGCCGGTCGTCGCAAGCCTGGGCGAGTCGTTACAGCAGCAGCTCAGCGTGACCCAGGCGCTACAACAGGCCGCCGTTCGGGCGGAGCAGGCAGCACAGGCCACTATCGTCATGCAGGCTCGTAAAGGGCGCGCCAGCTACTTGGGCGAACGCAGCATTGGCCATCAGGACCCAGGCGCAACCTCCGTCATGTTGATGATAAAAACGCTGGCCCAGGTGGTCGAGGAGGCAGGATGATCAACATCGTCGTGGTTTCACACAGTGTGCAATTGGCCCAGGGTGTTGAGCAACTTGCCCGCCAGATGATGCGCGGTGAGGGTTGCAAACTGGTGTTGGCGGCGGGGGTCGATGATGAGTTACACCCGATCGGCACCGATGCGATGAAAGTGATGGAAGCGATCGAATCCGTGGCTGACGGAGAGGGGATCGTGGTGCTGATGGATCTCGGTAGCGCATTATTGAGTGCGGAAACCGCGCTTGAATTGCTCGATCCAGAGGTGGCGGCCAAGGTGGTGCTGTGTGCGGCACCGCTGGTGGAAGGCACGTTGGCGGCGGTCGTAGCGGCTAACGCGGGCGGTAGTCTGGAGCAGGTACTGGCAGAGGCGCAAGGAGCCTTGCAGGCCAAGCAGGCACAGCTCGGTGAGGAGATACCCGCCAGCAAGCCACTGAATTTACCGCTGAGTCAGGGAAAAAGCCTGAGTTGGACGGTACAGAATCCACACGGATTGCACGCTCGCCCGGCAGCGCGTCTGGCAGAGGCTCTGGCTCCATTTGCAGCGGAACTGGTGCTGGAAAAGCATGGTCAATGTGCCAACCCACGCAGCCTTAATCAGCTGGCTTTGTTGCAGGTTCGCCACGGCGACACTATCCGCCTGATTGCCGATGGCGCACAGGCTGATGAAGCGCTGGCGGCTTTCAAGGCGTTGGCAGAGCAGCATTTTGGCGAAACCGTATCTGAGCAGCAACTGCCTTCGCTGCACGGTATCCCCGTGGAGGAAAGCGTCAGCAGTGGTCCGATATTCCAGGTATCGAGCTTCTGGCCACAAACGGAAGAACGCCAGCTAGGGGCCGATGACGTGCTCAATGAACAGCAGCGCCTGCGTATCGCATTGCAGCAGACGTTAGACGATTTGAACAGGCTGGCCGATCGCACTGGCAACCTGATCGGCAAACCGCAGGCGGCGATCTTTGGGGCGCACAGCATGCTGTTAGACGATCCCGATCTGCAACAGGCTGCCTTTACCCGTATTGCCCAACAGCAGTGCAGCGCGGAACTGGCGTGGCGGCAGGAGCTGGAGCAGATTGCCGCCGATTATCGGGCGCTGGATGATGAGTATTTGCAGGCGCGGGAACTGGACGTGCGTGACATGCTGCGCCGTACGCTGAGCCATCTGTCACGGCAGCCTATTCCGGCGATCGTGCTCAATGAGCCTGCGATCCTGGTGATGGATGAGCTGATGCCTTCCGACGTCGTGATGCTCGATCGGCGCATGGTTCTCGGGATTTGCCTGAGCGGCGGCAACGCCTTGTCACACACCGCTATTCTGGCCAAAGCGATGGGGATCCCGATGGTGGTCGGCATGAGCGAATGTATGAGCAAGACCCGTAGCGGCCAGAAAGCGATGCTGGACGCGGCGCGCGGTACCTTACAGCTCAGCCATTAACCCCGCAGCTTGAACTGGCTAATATCGATATTCAACTGTTTGACTTTACGCCACAGAGTGGTGCGGCTGATGCCCAGCAGCTGCGCCATTTCGTTAAGCTGCCCGTGGCTGACGTTGGCTACGCGGATAATAGCCTGCAACTCCATTTCCGCCAGCGTCATCAGTGGCATAGCCGGTTGAGAGTCACTTTCCACTAGCGGCTGATGGCTGAGCAAATGAGCGGGTAGGTCGGCCAGTTGAATATGGTGGCCGTGGCAAATCATCGCGGCGCGCTCTATCACCCCTTTCAGTTCCAGATCGTTACCCGGCCACAGGTACAGACCAAGCTGGGTCATAACGTCGTCGTCCACCCGGAAACGACATTGGAAGTGATGCTCCAGGGCGCGCAGATGGTGCTGAACCAGCAAAGGGATGTCACTGAGGCGCTGGCGTAACGGCGGAATTTGGATCTCAAAGGCCTGCAGACTATAAAACAGCTGGCGGCGGAAGCGGTTCTGCTGCACCAACAGCGGCAGGTTGGCGGCGCTGGTAGCGATCACCCGTACGTTCACCGGGATCACGCGGCTGGAATTCATACGCATCACCACTCCGGTTTTTAGCACCTGCAACAGAGCGGACTGCATGGCCAGCGGCAGGTATTCGACCTGCTCAAGATGCAGCGTGCCGCCGTTGGCCAGTTCGAACTTACTGAGTTGGCCCGCTTCTTCTTCATTGGCGTCACTGCCCAACAGCTCCTTCAACCCTTGCGCTTCGGGCAGCAACTGGCAGTTTAAGGCGATATAAGGCCCGGCGGCACGTTCGCTGGCATTGTGGATGGCCTGGCTGACCAGTTCTTTCCCCACCCCTTCTTCACCGCAAAGCAAAATCGGGTGCTGGCCCTTCGCCGCCTGCTGGCCATAGCGGATCAGGCGGCGCATTTCCTGGGTGCCGGAAGGCATCTGTTCGAAGGTGTGGCTGACCCGGCCGATCTGGCTGCTGACGTACTGATGCAGCCTTTCCAAGGGATGCAGCAAGGCGATAAAGCTACAGTGCTCACCGTCCAGGATCGGTTTGAGGGTGAGTAGCGCGGCGATAAACTGGCCCTGGCTTTCAAAGGTGACTTCCACATGCTGTAACGGCTGGCGTTGGCTGATGGCGCGGTTAAGCAAGGCCGGTAGCGTCAATAACTGTGTCAGCGGCTTGCCCTGGCTCTGCTGTTCGTGCAGCTTCAGCATAGCGGCGGCGCGCGGGTTGATATATTGCAGATAACCCCGGTGATCCCAGGCCATGACACCGTCGTCTACGCTGTCCAGTAGCCCGTTGAGCTGATTGAGATGGCGGTTGGATTCGGCCAGCAGGCCGTCGGCGTTCAGGGCATTGCCGATCTCCCGGGCGATCGCCAGGATCAGGGAAAGATCGCCCGCATTACAATCGGCCAACTGGCAACCCAAAGCCAGCATACCGCGCTGGCGGCCGCTATTGTCATGCACCGGTGCGGCGCAGAATGACCAGCCATGCAGCGCCTGGCGCACGTGTTCATCGCTATGGATCTGTACCGGATGGCCCTCGGATGCGGCTAGAGAAGGGGCATTGGTGCCGATGTCGCCTTCTGCCCAATAAGCGCCGGGAGCAAAACCCAGTTCGAGCAGCTGTTCGCCGGTCGTCTTGTCGCCACATTGCCACAGCGTACAGCCGCTTTCGTCGAGGATCAGCAACACGCAGTGGCGCTGTTCCATATATTCCCAGGCATCCTCCAACGCCGCCTGGCCGAGCGTAATGAAATCATCCTTACGCCGGCAGATCGAGTCGAAGGTGGTGCCCAGGGCGCGATGTGGGGCTTTCCACACGGCGGGTTGCATCAGGTGGCTGCAGCGTAGCCAGGATGCATAAATGGCAGGGGAAGGGCGCAGCTGTGGCGGTAACGCGCCTTCGGTGATCAACCGTTGCCAGAGTGAAGCGTTGTCCATCAGATCCCGTTCAGCAGGTAAACCCAAATAGGGAACTAATCATAACATTAACCCATTTACAGAGGCTGTGAGGCGATGGGCAGAAGCAGGATCATTGGATAAAAAAACGGAGCGCGGTAAAAACCGGGCTCCGTTATTCGGTAGCTCAAAGCCGCCGCAGATTATCTGCTGGCCGTTGGCCGGGTGGTGCTGGAACCGTCAACGTAGGCATCTTGCGCCGTTGTTGGTGGGGCCACCACGTCTGGTGCGGTGGAGATTGGCTTGCCTAGTGCTCCGTTCAGCATCATCAGATCGTTTTCGTTCAGCGTGCCGAGCGCGGATTTGATGTTCAACTGGTTGATCAGGTAAGAATAACGCGCATTGGAAAGCTGTTGCTTGGCGTTATACAGCGTGGTTGTCGCATCCAACACGTCAACGATGGTACGGGTACCCACTTCATAACCGGCTTCGGTCGCATCCAGAGAACTCTGGGCAGAAACCACCGCTTGTTTATAAGCGCTGATGCTGCTGATGGACGCAGAAACGTTGTTGAAGGAGGAACGTACGGTTTGCACCACGCTGCGGTGGGCGCTTTCCAACTGCTCGCTGGCACCGACGAAGTTGTACTGCGCCTGTTCTACCCGCGAGTTGGTTACGCCGCCGTTGTACAGTGGCACGCTAACGCTGATGCCGACCTGGTTCTGGCCATTAATCGAGTCGTTGCCACTAGTACCAGTGTTAGCTCTGGAACCACTGTATTTGGAATTGGTGATCCCGGTAGAAGCATTTAAATCAACCGTTGGCATATAGCCGGTTTGCGCCGATTTGATCTGCTCACGGGCCAGATCCTGGCTCAGGCGGGCAGACAGCAGGCTCAGGTTACGGCTTTCTGCTTCCTTCAACAGGCTGTTGACGGCATCCGGGCGCTTGGTGCTGAACTTGTTGGTATCCAGCGAGGCCAGTTCCGGGTAGAAGGTGCCGGTAATTTGGCGTAACGATTCTACCGCGTTATCCAGGTTGTTACGGGCGGTTACTTCGTTGGCCAACACGGTATCGTAGTTGGCACGGGCGTTCTGCACGTCGGTAATGGCAACCAGGCCTACGTTAAAACGCTGGGTGGTCTGATCCAACGTACGGTAAACCGCTTGTTTATTCGCCTGGGTGTAGGACAGGGCATCGATCGCCTGTAGTACGTTGAAGTAGGCGGTGGCCGTATCCAGGATCAATTTCTGGGATGACGTCTGGAAAGTGACATCGGTAATGCCGGCGGTCTTTTCCTGCAGCGTCAGCGCGCGCCATTTGGACATATCAAAGATAGTCTGGGTCAGCGCCAGCGAGCCTTGGGTGGTGTTGCTGTTAAGCCCATTGGCATCGCGGAAGCCGTTGTTATAGGTATAACCGGCAGATAAGCCAAGCTGTGGCAGCAACGGGCTGCGTGCCTCGTTGATTTTTTCATACGCCGCATCACGGTCGGCAGCGGTTTTACGCAGATCCGGGTTACTTTCCCTGGCCTGTTTGTAAACCTGCAACAGGTTCTCTGCCTGGCTCATGGTGCTGAAGCCTGCGAGGCTCAGACCAATAAGAAGGGGGAGCAGTTTCTTCATTTGCATTCCTTGTTGTGCAGCAATATTGCTATGTTAGCGCTGACGATAGACGAATAGTTGCCAATTCTAGCAGAGTCTGCCGAGCGCTGAGGGTGGCTTAATGTGCCATCTCACAGAACTTTTACCTTGGTGTACGCTACGTTGACTGACACTTGGCTATTTGCATCTGCGCTACCTGATATCATGGTTCACAATCTAACACAAAGCGGGTGAAGATAACCCCGCCGTTTCTGTCATCAAATCCCTTTATTTTGCCGGCATAATCACACAGGAGAATTCGTAGATGAAACGCTCGCAACCTTCACCCGTTACTTTCGACAAAAATGATGTAGAAATTATTGCACGAGAGACGCTATACCGTGGTTTTTTTTCACTCGACTTATATCGCTTTCGCCATCGTCTGTTCAACGGCGAAATGAGCGGTGAGGTCACTCGCGAAGTTTTTGAGCGCGGCCATGCGGCGGTGTTGCTACCCTATGATCCCATCAGGGATGAAGTCGTGCTGGTTGAACAACTGCGGATCCCGGCCATCGATAGCTCAGCTTCTCCTTGGCTGCTGGAAATGGTTGCGGGTATGATCGAAACGGGAGAGAGCGTTGAAGACGTATGCCGCCGTGAAGCATTGGAAGAGGCTGGCGTGGTGGTGGGGCGCTGCAAGCCGGTGCTGAGCTATCTGGCCAGCCCTGGTGGCACCAGCGAACGTCTGTCTATTATGGTTGGTGAGGTTGACGCCCTGACGGCCGAAGGGATCCACGGATTGCCCGAAGAGCATGAAGATATCCGTGTCCACGTGGTCAGCCGCGAACAGGCTTACCGCTGGGTTGAAGAAGGCGCGATTGATAATGCCGCATCAGTGATTGCATTGCAGTGGCTGGCGTTGCACCATGAATCGCTTAAAGCAGAATGGGCCAACTAAATGCAAAAGCGCTATACCCCTGACTTCCCCGAAATGATGAGATTGTGTGAAACCAACTTCGCGCAATTGCGGCGTTTGATGCCGCGTAACGACGAAGTCGATGAAACCGTCACTTATCAGGTGAATGGCGCCCACTATCGTCTGACTATTGTTGAATCTACCCGTTACACTACGCTGGTGCAGATCGAGCAGACTGCGCCTGCGGTCAGCTACTGGAGCCTGCCTGCGATGACGGTGCGGCTGTACCACGACGCGATGGTTGCGGAAGTGTGTTCCAGTCAGCAGATCTATCGGTTTAAAGCGCGTTATGATTATCCGAACAAAAAGTTGCATCAACGTGACGAAAAGCATCAAATTAACCAGTTTCTTGCTGATTGGTTGCGCTACTGTTTAGCGCATGGAGCAATGGCGGTTCCGGCTTGTTAGGTCGACGGAGATAACAAAGGACACCATTTGGAAAGCCTGTTTAGACTGCCCGTGGCGAGTGGGGCCAAGGTCAGGATCCTACAAATAACTGATACCCACCTGTTTGCTGGCAAGAATGAGACCTTGCTTGGCATAAATACCTATGCCAGCTATCACGCGGTGCTGGATGCGGTGATCGCGCAGCAGCGTGAGTGCGACCTGATCGTGGCAACCGGCGATCTGGCGCAGGATCATTCCCAGGCGGCATACCGGCACTTTGCCGATGGCATCACCCGTTTGCCCGCGCCCTGTGTCTGGCTGCCGGGGAACCACGATTTTCAGCCTGCGATGGTAGATGCGCTGGCCGCAGCCGGTATCTCACCTTCCAAGCAGGTGCTGCTGGGGGACAACTGGCAGGTGTTATTGCTGGATAGCCAGGTGTTTGGCGTGCCGCACGGCGAGCTGAGCGAATACCAGTTGGAGTGGATGGAACGTTGTCTGGAGGCTCATCCAGAGCGCTACACGCTGCTGTTACTGCATCACCATCCGTTGCCTTCCGGCTGCACCTGGCTTGATCAACACAGTTTGCGTAACCCGCATACGCTGGCGGCCGTGCTGTGGCGCTATCCGAAAGTGAATACCTTGCTGTGCGGGCATATCCACCAGGAATTGGATCTGGGTTGGCACGGGCGTCGGCTGTTGGCCACGCCGTCCACCTGCGTGCAATTCAAGCCGCACTGCACCAATTTTACGATCGACGACGTTTCCCCAGGTTGGCGCTATCTCGACCTGTTGCCAGATGGCCGGGTGGAAACCCAGGTATTCCGGCTGGAAAACGATGACTTCCGCCCCGACATGGATTCGGACGGCTACTGATGCCTTCAACCTTACTTTACCTGCACGGTTTCAACAGCTCGCCGCTTTCGGCCAAGGCCACGGCTTTCAAAGCCTGGCTGGCGGAAAATCATCCCCATATCGACATGCTGGTACCGCAGTTGCCGCCCTACCCGGCGGAGGCGGCGGAAATGCTGGAAGATATGGTGATGGCTCGGGCAGGCCAGACGATGGGCGTCGTAGGCTCCTCGTTGGGCGGCTATTATGCCACCTGGTTATCGCAGTGTTTTGCGTTGCCAGCGGTAGTGGTAAACCCTGCGGTGAAGCCGTATGAGCTGTTGATCGACTATCTGGGGAGCAACGAGAACCCCTACACCGGGCAGCAATATGTGTTAGAGTCACGCCACGTTTATGATCTGAAAGTGATGCAGGTCGATCCCTTGGAGTCGCCGGATTTAATCTGGTTGCTACAGCAAACGGGCGATGAAATTCTCGATTACGGTCAGGCAGTGGCTTATTACACCGCCTGCCGGCAAACGGTGGAGTCGGGCGGGAACCACGCTTTCGTCGGTTTCGAGCACTACTTCCCCCAGATTGTGGATTTTTTAGGGCTATGACGCCGCAGCAACTTCAGCTATCACAGATATACTGAACAGGCAGCGGGCGATTTCGGCACCTTCCCTCAACCACGAAAAAATAATCAACGATGACTCAATCCAGCTATAACGCTGATGCCATTGAAGTACTCAGCGGTCTAGAACCAGTGCGCCGTCGTCCCGGTATGTATACCGACACGACGCGTCCGAACCACCTCGGTCAAGAGGTGATAGATAACAGCGTCGATGAAGCGTTGGCGGGCCATGCCAAGCGTATCGACGTGATCCTGCACGCCGATCAGTCACTGGAAGTGATCGACGACGGCCGCGGTATGCCGGTGGATATCCACCCTGAAGAAGGCGTGCCGGCGGTTGAGTTGATCATGTGTCGTCTGCATGCGGGCGGGAAATTCTCCAATAAAAACTACCAGTTCTCCGGCGGCCTGCACGGCGTGGGGATTTCGGTGGTCAACGCCCTGTCCAAGCGGGTGGAAGTCAACGTCAAGCGCGACGGTAACGTCTATAGCATCGCTTTTGAGAACGGCGACAAGGTGCAGGATTTGGCGGTGACCGGTAGCTGCGGCAAGCGCAACACCGGCACCAGCATTCACTTCTGGCCTGACGAGCAGTTCTTCGACAGCCCGCGCTTCTCGGTTTCCCGCCTGTCGCACCTGCTTAAAGCCAAAGCGGTGCTGTGCCCCGGTGTTGAAATCTACTTTATCGACAAGCTGAACAACACCGAGCAACGCTGGTGCTACCAGGACGGCCTGACCGACTACCTGATGGAAGCGGTGAACGGTCTGATCACCCTGCCGGAAAAGGCGTTTGTCGGCAATTTTGCCGGTGATACCGAAGCGGTGGACTGGGCATTGCTGTGGCTGCCGGAAGGCGGGGAACTGCTGACGGAGAGCTACGTCAACCTGATCCCCACCATGCAGGGCGGCACGCACGTCAACGGCCTGCGCCAAGGGCTGCTGGATGCGATGCGCGAGTTCTGTGAATTCCGCAATATTCTGCCGCGCGGCGTGAAGCTGTCTGCGGAAGATATCTGGGATCGCTGTGCCTACGTGCTGTCGGTGAAAATGCAGGATCCGCAATTCGCGGGACAGACCAAAGAGCGGCTCTCTTCCCGCCAGTGCGCGGCGTTTGTTTCCGGCGTGGTGAAAGATGCCTTCAGCCTGTGGCTGAATCAGAACGTCCAGGCGGCTGAGCAACTGGCCGAACTGGCGATCTCCAGCGCTCAACGTCGCCTGCGTGCGGCGAAGAAGGTGGTGCGTAAGAAGCTGACCAGTGGGCCTGCGTTACCGGGCAAACTGGCGGACTGCACCTCGCAGGATCTGAGCATGACCGAACTGTTCCTGGTGGAAGGGGACTCGGCGGGCGGCTCGGCCAAGCAGGCGCGCGATCGCGAATATCAGGCGATCATGCCGCTGAAGGGTAAGATCCTCAACACCTGGGAAGTTTCCTCAGACGAAGTGTTGGCCTCGCAGGAAGTCCATGATATCTCGGTGGCGATCGGTATCGATCCCGACAGCGAAGATCTCAGCCAACTGCGCTACGGCAAAATCTGTATCCTGGCGGATGCGGACTCCGATGGCCTGCACATCGCCACGCTGCTGTGTGCGTTGTTTGTGCGCCACTTCCGTTCGCTGGTAAAGGGTGGCCATGTGCACGTTGCGATGCCACCGCTATACCGTATCGACCTGGGCAAAGAAGTCTATTACGCCCTCGACGAGGAAGAGAAAGCCGGCGTGCTGGAGCAGTTGAAGCGTAAGAAGGGCAAGCCGAACGTACAGCGCTTTAAAGGGCTGGGTGAAATGAACCCGCTGCAACTGCGTGAAACGACGCTCGATCCCAACACTCGCCGTCTGGTGCAGTTGACCATCGATGACGAGAATACCGATCAGACCATGGCCATTATGGACATGCTGTTGGCGAAGAAGCGCTCGGAAGACCGCCGCAACTGGCTGCAAGACAAGGGCGATACCGCCGAGCTTTCAGTCTGATGCCTGTGGGGCCGCAACCGCGGCCCCACGTTTTTACATTGTGCCATCCCTGGCGCACTGCGTGCTGCGCCCGATAACCCAGGGCGGAATGCATGAAAATCACCCTCGAAGAACTATTGGCTTATACCTCCGTGATCGACAGCGGTTCGATTACCGCCGCCGCCGAGCAGCTTGGCCAAACCACCTCTGGCATCAGCCGGGCGCTGAGCCGTCTGGAAAAAAAACTCGATACCACGTTACTGCGCCGCACCACACGTCGTCTGGAATTGACCGAAGAGGGGCAGAGCTTTTTGGCCCATGCGCGGGAAATTATCAATTCGGTGGAACATGCCGAGGAGCAGATGGCGCTACGTCGTCTGAACCCGGCGGGCAGGCTGCGGGTTAACGCTGCCGCGCCCTTTATGGAGCATGTGATCGTGCCGCTGGTCGCCGGTTTCCGCCAACGTTTCCCACAGATTGAGCTGGAGCTGAACACCGATAACCTGATTATCGATCTGCTGGAGAAGCGCACCGATATCGCCATTCGTATTGGCGCATTGCGAGACTCCACCATCCACGCGCGCTTGCTGGGGGCCAGCCGGTTACGCATCCTTGCCAGCCCGGACTATATTGCCCGCTTTGGGGCACCGCAGAGTGTCGAAGAGCTAAACCACCATAGCCTGCTGGGTTTTACGCAACCCGAGTCGCTTAATCTGTGGCCGCTGCGCCATCGGCAGGCGGAGCGCTTTGCCATTACCCCAACGCTATCAGCCTCCAGCGGCGAAACGCTGCGGCAACTGGCGCTACGGGGGGAAGGGATTGCCCAATTGGCCGATTTTATGACGCGGGAAGATCAGCGGGAAGGGCGTCTGGTTCAGTTGCTGGCGGCCGAAACGTTGGATGTCCGCCAGCCAATCAATGCGGTGTATTATCGCAATGCCCAGTTGGCCGCACGGATCACCTGTTTTCTAGACTATGTCAGCGCGCATATCACCGATGCACAGATGTGAGTCAGGCGTTATCCAGTACGTAAATGGTCGTGTCCAGCACGCTGTCCTTGATGATTTCACGGTGCTTGAGCATGTGATCCATCTGTAGGTGCTGCTCCAGATGCGCCTGGCTCTGCCATTTTTCCAACATAAAGATCGAATCCGGCGAACGCTTCTGCCACGGTGCCTGGGTGTCGGCGTCGATCATTGGCTGATAGCCGCCACAGCCCTCTTCCGCCAACACCGCTGGCAACAGCTTCTCAATCGCTTTTAATACGCTTTCACGATGACCTGGTCTGGTTCTGATTTCTGCAATTACGGTGATCATTACGGCCTCACTGGTTAAAGGTATGATTGATAAAACCCATCACAGTTAAGCAAAGACTTCGCCCAGATGTGCGCGCAAACGTGCGATATCGTTGGCAATATCCGGCTGTTTAATCACATCGTTGCAGATAAAGGTCGGCAGTGCTTCCATCCCCAGGAACTGGTTGGCCTTGTGGAAGTGCAGATAAACGCCGTCTACGCCCACGCCGTGGAAGAATTGGTCAGGGTCGGTAAAGGCTTCCAATGGGGCATTCCAGGTCAGGCTCAGCATGTAGGTCTTGCCTTGGATCAGCCCGCCAGAACCGTATTTTTTGCTGGCATCGGAACGGGTGCGGCCATCGCTGGCATACAGGCTGCCGTGGCCAGCGGTGAACACTTCGTCGAGATATTTTTTCAGGATCCAGGGCTCGCCCATCCACCAGCCTGGCATCTGGTAAATCACCGTATCGGCCCACAGGTATTTCTGCACTTCGGCGTCGATATCATAGCCGTCATCGACTACGGTGACCTGTACATCGTGCTTGGCATCGCGCAGGAAAGTTTCCGCTACGTCGCTCAGGGTCTGGTTCAGCTCACCGTTGGAGTGGCCGAATTGCTTCTTGGCGTTAATAATCAGGATATTGCTCATGGATGCTGGGTTCCTGTCAGAATGTAGAATGTGATGGCCGTAAGGCATATCGTTGAAACGGAGTGTAATCCTTCCTGAAGCAGGGAAAAATGCGATCTAGCGCACAACAGTGTTGACTGTGAGTCAAGAAAGGCGGCCACTGATGGCAAAATTTCGCATAAACCGGGGCGATCGCCAGCATCAATGGCCGATCCACGCAGCATCTGTGACAGCCACCCCGCAGATGGGTTACTATCGCGGGCAGAATCGACCCTTTGTCGTCTGAGGATATCTGAGTAATGAGCGAACTGACTCATGACGGTGTTGAGCGTCTACCGCTGCACACATTCACTGAAAACGCCTATCTGAACTATTCCATGTACGTCATCATGGATCGGGCGCTGCCGTATATCGGCGATGGTTTAAAGCCGGTACAGCGCCGCATTATCTATGCCATGTCGGAGCTGGGGCTTAGCAACAACGCCAAATTCAAAAAATCTGCCCGTACCGTCGGTGACGTATTGGGTAAGTATCATCCGCATGGTGATAGCGCCTGTTATGAAGCTATGGTGCTGATGGCGCAACCCTTCTCTTACCGTTACCCGTTGGTAGATGGCCAAGGGAACTGGGGGGCACCGGATGACCCTAAATCTTTCGCCGCGATGCGTTATACCGAATCGCGCCTGTCGAAATACGCCGAAGTGCTGCTGGGCGAGCTGGGCCAGGGCACCACGGACTGGGTGCCCAACTTCGACGGCACCATGCAAGAACCGAAGATGCTGCCTGCACGTCTGCCGAACATCCTGCTCAACGGGACGACCGGTATCGCGGTAGGGATGGCAACGGATATTCCACCGCATAACGTGCGTGAAATTGCCGCCGCGGCGGTAGCCCTGATCGACAAGCCAGGCTCATCGCTCGACGATTTGCTGGAGTTTGTGCAGGGACCGGACTTCCCGACGGAAGCGGAAATTATTACCCCGCGCGAAGAGATCCGCAAAATTTACCAGAATGGCCGTGGCTCGGTACGCATGCGTGCCATCTGGAAGAAAGAAGACGGTAGCGCGGTGATCACCGCCTTGCCGCACCAGGTTTCAGGTGCCAAAGTGCTGGAGCAAATCGCCAGCCAGATGCGCGCCAAAAAGTTGCCGATGGTGGAAGATCTGCGCGATGAGTCCGACCACGAGAACCCGACCCGTCTGGTGATTGTGCCGCGCTCGAACCGTATCGATCTGGATCAGGTGATGAACCACCTGTTTGCCACCACCGATCTGGAGCGAAGCTACCGCATCAACATGAACATGATCGGTCTGGACAACCGCCCGCAGGTCAAAGGGCTGGTGGAGATCCTTTCCGAATGGCTGGTCTTCCGCCGTGATACGGTGCGCCGCCGCCTGAATTACCGCCTGGAAAAAGTGCTCAAACGGCTGCACATTCTGGAAGGTTTGCTGGTTGCGTTCCTCAATATCGACGAAGTGATCCACATCATTCGCAGCGAAGATGAGCCGAAGCCGGTGTTGATGCAGCGGTTTGGCATCTCCGATACCCAGGCCGAAGCGATCCTCGAGCTGAAGCTGCGCCATTTGGCCAAGCTGGAAGAAGTGAAGATCCGCGGCGAGCAGGATGAGCTGGCTAAAGAGCGCGATCATCTGCAGGCGCTGCTGGCTTCCGAGCGCAAGTTGAACAACCTGATCAAGAAAGAGATCCAGGCCGATGCGCAGGCTTATGGCGACGATCGTCGTTCACCGTTGACCGAACGTGAAGAAGCCAAGGCCATGAGCGAGCACGATTTTGTGCCTTCAGAGCCGGTGACGATTGTGCTGTCGCAAATGGGCTGGGTGCGTAGCGCCAAGGGCCACGATATCGATCCGAGCGGCCTGAGCTACAAGGCCGGGGATAGCTTCCTTGCCGCCGCGCGTGGCAAGACTAACCAGCCAGTGGTGTTCATCGATTCGACTGGCCGCAGCTATGCGCTCGATCCGCTGACGTTGCCTTCGGCACGTGGCCAGGGTGAACCGTTAACCGGCAAGCTGACGCCACCGCCGGGTGCCTCCATCGAGCAGGTGCTGATGGCTGCGGACGATCAGAAGCTGCTGATGGCTTCCGATGCTGGCTACGGCTTCGTGTGTACCTTCAACGATCTGGTTGCACGCAACCGCGCCGGTAAGGTGATGATTACGCTGCCGGACAACGCCAAGGCACTGCCGCCGATGGAAATCCACGGCAGCGACGATATGCTGCTGTCTATCAGCGCCGCTGGCCGTATGTTGATGTTCCCGGTCGCCGATCTGCCACAGCTGTCGAAGGGCAAGGGCAACAAGATTATCTCGATACCGTCGGCGCAGGCCGCCAGTGGGGAAGATAAACTGGCCTGGCTGTTCGTACTGCCGCCGCAGACCTCGATCACCCTGCACGTGGGCAAACGCAAGCTGAAACTGCGCCCGGAAGATCTGCAGAAATTCCGCGCCGAGCGTGGCCGTAAGGGCACGTTGTTGCCACGTGGCCTGCAGCGTATCGATCGGGTTGAGGTGGATATGCCGGAGCGCGAATCGATGGGTGACAGCGAAGAGTAAATCTCAACGGTTTCGCAGAACGTAGGGGCGCAGCATACTGCGCCCGCTTAACTATCGATCAGACTTTTTTCTTGGTTTATTTTCTTAAGTTAGTTAATTTTTCCGGCTATAAATTTATTGTGCCGATCGCTGGCTGGCGGGAAAATAGAGAACTTAGAAGCGCCGTGCGTTCTTCTGCCTGCGCTCCTCATACAAAAAGAAATCTTCGCGGCCGCTCAGTGGCCGGGTTGGCAGTGTGCTAATGAGGTTGTTATGTTATTGATATTACGTGCGATAATCGTCACGGTCTATTGCCTGTTGGTGAGTTTTTTCGGTTCGCTTTACTGCTTGTTCAGCCCGCGTAACCCCCGCCATGTAGCGACCTTTGGCCATCTGTTTGGCCGCCTGTCGACAGTGTTCGGCATCCAGGTTGAACTCCGCAAGCCTGCTGGCGCGGACAATAACGGCAAATGTATTTACATTGCCAACCATCAGAACAACTACGACATGGTGACGGTTTCTAATGCGGTACAGCCACGCACCGTGACCGTGGGCAAAAAAAGCCTGGTGTGGATCCCGTTTTTCGGCCAGCTTTACTGGTTGACCGGTAACCTGCTGATAGACCGGGATAACCGCGCTAAAGCCCATGGCACCATTGCTCAGGTGGTGGATGCTTTCAAGAAACAGGACATCTCGATCTGGATGTTCCCGGAAGGAACCCGCAGCCGTGGCCGTGGCTTACTGCCGTTTAAAACCGGTGCGTTCCACGCGGCGATCGCGGCCGGTGTGCCGATTGTGCCGATCTGTGTTTCTTCTACCGACAAGATCAAGCTGAATCGTTGGAACAACGGCCATGTGATTGTGGAGATGCTGGAACCTGTCGATACCAGTAATTACAGTAAAGAACAGGTGCGTGAGCTGGCGGCCCATTGTCGCGAGCTGATGAAGGCGAAGATTGACCAGTTGGATGCGGAAGTCGCCAAGTTAGACGCCGCCAAAAAATAATAGAACGCAGTTAGCTATTTTCATACGGCCTCATGCCGTTTATGCCCCGCTTTAGCGGGGCTTTGCACACGGTTCAGCTTTGTTTTCATGGAGAAGATATGTCACTCAGTCGACGTCAGTTTATTCAGGCATCGGGCTTGGCGCTATGCGCGGGAACCGTGCCGCTGAGGGCCGAAGCGAGCGGGATGCCAACTCCGTTACCGATCCCGCCACTGCTGGAATCCCGCCGTGGTCAGCCGCTGTTTTTAACCCTGCAACGTGCCCATTGGGCCTTTATGGACAACCGCAAAGCGTCCGTCTGGGGCGTCAACGGTATGTATCTGGGGCCGACGGTGCGGGTCTACAACGGTGACGACGTCAAACTGATCTACAGCAACCGCCTGCCCGAGCCGGTATCGATGACCATCAGCGGGTTGCAGGTGCCAGGTACCCTGATGGGTGGTGCGCCGCGCATGATGTCGCCCAACGTTGACTGGTCGCCGGTGATCCCTATTCGTCAGGCGGCTGCCACCTGCTGGTATCACGCCAACACGCCGAACCGTATGGCACCACACGTTTACAACGGCCTGGCTGGCCTATGGCTGGTCGAGGATGAAATCAGTAAAAACCTGCCGCTGCCGAACCATTACGGTGTCGATGATTTCCCACTGATCATTCAGGATAAGCGCCTGGATAACTTCGGTACGCCGGAATACGATCCTCCGGCGCAGGGGGGCTTTGTTGGCGATACGCTGTTGGTCAACGGCGTGCAGAACCCGTTTATCGAAGTCTCACGTGGCTGGGTTCGCCTGCGCCTGTTGAATGCCTCGAACTCACGGCGCTATTCGTTGCAGCTTAGCGATGGGCGGCCGATCAACGTGATTGCCAGCGATCAGGGATTCCTGCCTGCACCGGTCGCGGTACAGCAACTTTCTCTGGCTCCTGGTGAGCGCCGCGAAGTGCTGATCGACATGTCGCAGGGGGCCGAAGTGACTCTCACCGCCGGTGAAGCGGCAGGGATCATGGATCGTCTACGTGGCCTGTTTGAACCTTCCAGCATGCTGGTTTCCACCCAGGTACTGACGTTGAAACCGACAGGCCTGTTGCCGCTGGTCACCGACAATCTGCCGATGCGCCTGCTGGCAGATCAACTGCTGGATGGTAACGTCAGCCGCTCACGTGAATTCCGTCTGGGCGACAAGATGGCCGGGATCAACGGGGCTATCTGGGATATGAACCGCATCGACGTACAAACGATGCAGGGCACCTGGGAGCGTTGGACCATTCATGCCGATACGCCACAGGCGTTCCACATTCAGGGCGTACAGTTCCTGATAAAACGCGTCAATGGCGCGCAGCCGATGGCGGAAGATCGCGGCTGGAAGGATACCGTCTGGGTCGACGGCGACGTGGAGCTGCTGGTGTACTTCAACCAGGTTTCCTCGGAGCACTTCCCGTTCCTGTTCTACAGCCAGACGTTGGAAATGGCCGATCGCGGTTCGACCGGCCAGTTTGTGGTTCAGGCTTCCGCTTAAACAGCCCCGGGCGTTCGCAGCATTTTCAGGAACGCCTTCACCACCGGTGTGGCACTTTCGGCGTGGTAGATCGCATACAGATCCGCCGAAGGGGCCGCCTGCAACGGGCAGAAGCGTACGCCCGGCCAGGGTATGCGCCCGTAGCTGTCCGGCAGTAACGTAATACCAAAGCCTTCCGCCACCAGCGCCATCAGGGTTTGCGGTTCATTAACCTGATGGACGATGTCCGGCGCAAAGCCATGTTGCAGACACAGGTTGTGCAGATACAGCCCCAGGCTGGCCTCGTTGGGCGGCAGCACGATAAATTTGTCATGCTCCAGGGCTTGCAGTTGGATTTCTTCCCCGGTTGCCAGTGGATGCCCCGTTGGCAGCACCACCGAGATCTTCTCCCGCGCCAATAATTGACAGGCCAGCCCCGGCAGCGCCTGTTGTTTTGCCTCACGCCAGACCCCGATATCGATATGCCGCTTCTGCAATGAGACGATCTGCTGGCTGGGAGTTTGTTCATTCAACGTCCAGGTGACCTTCTCTTCCTGCCCGGTAAAGCGTTTTAGTGCCGGGATCAAACCGCCCCAGACAGAGGTGCCTACCATGCCAATCACCATATGGCCGGCCTCGCCACGGCCCAGTTGCTGCACCTGATTGAGCGCATTGCCCGCCTGATCGAGCAACGTTTCGACGTTATGGAACAGCGTGCGGCCAGCCTGCGTCAGCGCCATGGAGCGGGTGGTGCGTTTGAACAGTTCCACCCCCAGCTGGCTTTCCAGCTCTTTGATATGTTTGCTGAGCGGCGGTTGGGACATGTTCAGCCGCTGTGCGGCCTGGGTAAAGTTCATCTCCTCCGCCACCACGCGGAAATAGTGCAGCAGGCGAAAGTTGATCCGGCTAGGGTCGGGTAGTGGCTTTTTCATGGTTTTTTCGGGCCTCCCGATGCAGGGTATTTATAGGTAAACAGAATAAATCAGCGGGCAACAATGTATTGGTCGCCACCCGCTGTCGCTCTCTACTATGGGGATCAGGCTGTGTCCCTTAATTGCACATGAGCGCCGCTGGAGGTCATTTGGACGCGTTGCAAGGCACGAGCCGTGAATCTTGGTGGGCCCAAATAAGCGGGGAGAAACGCAGATACGCGTCCAAATGGCCCCAGCCCTAAGGGTCGCGCCCCAAAAGCCCGTACTCAGCGTTGTCGGGCTTGAACTTAGCCCACTAGGCCCTGCACCCTCCGCCTTGATTACGGGCTTTTGGGGCTGCGACGGCACCATGGTCAATTAAGGGACACAGCCTAATTCATCCCCCTACAGAAGAGAATACTATGTTTAATCAAGACGATGCTTTTTCTTGTGCCGACGTGCTGCGGACCAGACTACCCGGCTTTCAACCTCGCGCTGCATTGATTTTGGGATCGGGGCTGGGGGCACTGGCAGACGTAATGACCGACGCCGTGACCATCGACTATACCGAACTTCCGGGTTTCCCGGTGAGCGGCGTAGTGGGCCATGCAGGGCAACTGGTGGCGGGCTGGTTGGAAGGTGTGCCAGTGTTGTGCATGAAAGGGCGCGGACATTTCTATGAGGGCCGTGGCATGCAGGTGATGACCACCGCCGTGCGCACCTTCAAACTGCTGGGCTGTGAATTCCTGCTGGCGACCAATGCTGCTGGTTCACTGCGTAAATCGGTCGCCCCGGGTAGCCTGGTGGCGCTGACCGACCACATCAACTTTATGCCGGAATCCCCGCTGGTGGGGGCTAACGACGAGCGTTTTGGTCCACGCTTCTTCAGCCTGGCTAACGCCTACGATCGAGACCTGCGTGCGCAGCTTGCGGCGGTAGCGGCTAAGGCTGGTATCCCACTGGCAGAAGGGGTGTTTGCCGCCTACACCGGCCCGAACTTTGAAACCCCGGCCGAGATCCGCATGATGCAGACGCTGGGTTGTGACGTGGTGGGGATGTCGATCGTGCCAGAAGTGCTTTCGGCCCGGCACTGCGGCCTGAAAGTGTTGGTGGTTTCAGCGATGACCAACTATGCCGAAGGGTTATCCGATACGCCGCTTTCCCATGAGCAGACGCTGAGCTGTGCCGCGCTGGCGGCAGACGACTTTATGCGCCTGATCCGTGAGTTCTTCAAAACGCTGTAATCCTTATTTCCATCTGACTACCCCGCGGCAAGCCCCTACCTTGCCGCGTAAATCACAACAATAAGGTGATGGTAATGGCAATAAAAACACGATTGAAGGTGATGATCTTTCTCCAGTTCTTTATCTGGGGCGCCTGGTTGGTGACGTTGGGTTCCTACATGATCAACACCCTGCACTTCAGCGGGGCGCAGGTTGGTATGGTGTACAGTTCGAAGGGGATCGCCGCGCTGATCATGCCAAGCCTGGCCGGGATCATTGCCGATCGCTGGATCAAGGCCAACCGTCTGTATGGCCTGTGTCATCTGCTGGGGGCGGTGGCGTTGTACTACGCCGCACAGGTCGATCAGCCGATGGTGATGTTCTGGGTCATGCTGTTCAACGCGATGGTCTATATGCCCACCATGGCGCTTTCCAACGCTATCTCTTACTTCTGCCTGGAAAAGCACGGTTTTGATACGGTAAAGGATTTCCCGCCGGTGCGGGTTTATGGCACCGTGGGCTTTATTCTGGCGATGTGGCTAATCAGCTTTAGCCGCATTGAACTGAGCAATATGCAGTTGTATCTGGCTTCCGCGGTGTCGCTGCTATTGGCAATCTACTCCCTGACGTTGCCAAATTGCCCGACCAACAAGGTGAAACGCTCGCAAAGCTGGGTCAGCATGTTGGGGCTGGATGCATTCGTGCTGTTCAAGCAAAAACGCATGGCGGTGTTCTTCCTGTTTGCCATGTTGCTGGGGGCGGCGCTGCAAATCACCAATACCTTCGGCAATCCGTTCCTGCACGATTTCTCTCTTAACCCGCTTTATCAGGACAGCCTCAGCGTGCGCTATCCTTCGGTGCTGCTCTCCCTGTCGCAAATCTCTGAGGTGTTTTTCATCCTCACCATCCCGTTCTTCCTGCGGAGATATGGCATCAAGCAGGTGATGCTGATCAGCATGGCGGCCTGGACGTTACGTTTCCTGTTCCTGGCCTACGGTACGCCTGCCGGGTTCGGCTTCCTATTGCTATTGCTTTCAATGATCGTTTACGGCTGCGCGTTTGATTTCTTCAATATTTCCGGCGCCATCTTTGTGGAGAAAGAAACCGACCACCGCATCCGTGCCAGCGCTCAGGGGCTGTTTATGACCATGGTCAACGGTGCAGGGGCTTACGTTGGAGCCATCGCCAGCGGCGAGGTTGTGGACTTCTTCACCCATAACGGGGTGAAAGATTGGCAGAGTATCTGGCTGGTGTTTGCCGCCTATACGCTGGTGCTGGGGGGGATTTTTGCCCTGTCTTTCAACTATCAACATCGACCGGAAGCGATGAGCGGCGAGCTGCAGAAGGCGCATTAAGGTAAAACACAGGGGCTGAGTTCAGCCCCTGTGATATCAGGCAGGAAAACGCTGTTGCAGTTGTTGCCAGTCTGGAGCTCCGGCGGCACCACGGCTGGCCACCACGCAGGCGGCCACGCGGTTGGCAAGATCGACCGCTTGAACCAACGGCAGGCCAGCGGAAAGTCCGGCTAGCAAACCCGCGCAGTGGGCATCCCCCGCGCCGATGGTATCAACGACGTCAACCGGGTAAACGGGCACATGCTGCGGTTCATTGCGGCCATCACAGACCCAGGCACCGTCACGATCCAACCGGCAGATCAGGGTAATGTTATGCGCTGTGGCATAACGTTGTGCGGCGCTGACGGCGTCGCCTTCCCCACACAAGATCGCGACTTCGTCGCGGTTGAGGGTGAGTAAGGTGTGGCTATCGCTAAGCATGGCGAAAAACTCTTCACCTAGTTGATCGACGCGCGGGCCGGGATCCAGCAGCCGCCACTGATCGAACGGCAGGCGGGTAAGCCAGTCTCTCAGTGCTTCACCGGGTTCTCCCACCAGTTCATAGCCGTTGGCATAGACCACCGTTTCTGGCGTTAGCGGCAGGGTGGCCAGTTGCGCCTTATTCCAATGGGCTTCACAACCGGTCACGGTAACAAAAGTACGTTCACCGTTGGGTTCCACCAACGCCAGGCACCAACCATTATCCAGTTGGCCGTGGCGTAGCAGCACCGGCAGATCCAGTTCCTGCATGGCGGCTTCGATGGCCGCTCCCCAGTCTCCGCTACCAACCGGCATACCGTTAATCACGGGGACATCCAAGCGGCGTAGCGCCCGTGCTACGTTGAAGGCGCAACCGCCAATCTGCCGCTCTTGTGGCTGCGCTTCGATATCTTCACCGCTGGCTGGCAGCTTTGGCAGCGTGAGAACTACGTCACCTACGGCACCGCCTACCACCAGAATGGGTTTTACTGCGACAAATTCACTCATTGCTGTCCTTTGTTACTTGCCAGATAGAGGCCATAGGCAACCAGGCTGACCAGGAAGGAAACGAACAGCCCCAGGCTGGAATCAGCGAACAGGCCTTTAGCCAATGGGCCATCGATAAAGCCGGTTTTGGTCACCAAGAGTCCGCACAAGGCGCCGAGGAACCAGCAGAATAGTGGGACCTTACGCACGCCCCGGTTCTGGCCGTTCAGACCGTACAGGGCATTACCGTCGTAACCATGATGACGGCGCACTTTAGCATAATCGAGAATGAAAATGGCTTCCCAGGCGGCAAGGAATACCCCGCAGAACACCAGGAAAGAGATAAATGGCCCCATAAAGTCGCCAGAAATAAACAGCACATAGATGGCGATGCCAAGGATCACCACGGCGTCAATGGAGACGGCCAGCGATTGTTTCACCTTCACGCCTAGCGTTAGCAGGTTAAGACTGGCGGAGTAGAGGCTGAGCACGGCAATAGTGACGATACCTGCGGTCGCGGCCAACAGATAAGGGATGGCCATCCACTTTGGCAGTACCGAGCCGATTAACGCAATCGGGTTGGCGGCGCTGGCCAGATCCGGCAGCTGTACCGAAAGCAGAATGCCGGTGAACATCAGCAGGATCAGGGGCAGACAGGCACCGCCCACTACGGCGGCAAAGATGCTTTTATCTGAAGATTCTGGGCTTTGATAACGGCTGTAATCGGCCCCGGCAATGGCCCAGCTGATACCGGTACCTGCTGCGATCACCGAAACGGCAGGCAGGAAGCCGGTCAACCAACTGCCGGAAGGCAGTGACAGCACTTTGCCCCATTCGGTGGTAAAGACGATATACAGCACCACAATCAGCGTCATGGTGCCGAATATCCGGCTGAACCAGCTCTGCATCCAGACTACCGTGTTCTGGCCCAGCAGGCTGACCACGATGGTCAAGCCACCAAACAGCAACAGGCTGAAAGCGGTAAGGGAATGGCTTTCACCCAGGCCTATGGCCTGGAACAGCGCCGCCAGGGTGAGTGTGCCGGTGATGACGTTCACCGCTTCCCAACCCATCAGGTTGATCCAACTGAAGGTGGTGGGGGCAATGTTGCCCTTCAGGCCAAAAATCACCCGCGATAAGGTCAAAGTAGAGGTACGGCCACGTTTGCCGGCGAAGCTGGTGTAACCGACCAAAGCAAAACTGGCTACCCCGACCAATGCGGCCAGGATGGACTGGATAAAGGACAGGCCAAACGCGACAATAATTGCCCCGTACACCACGCCAAGAATGCCGATGTTGGCGGCAGACCATATCCAGAACAGCTCGAGCGGTTTACCTGTCTGCTCAGCATCCGGTACGCGATCGATGCCTGTGCTTTCTACTTTCCATGTCTCACTGCGGTTGATTTCACTCATAGTGCGATTTATTCCTGTTTTCGCAGCCTAAGGAGAGCGGCCGCGTAGGGCTCAAAATCTATTTGATTGGCGCTATTGATCGTGGCAATCCACTCCGCCGGGAAGGCGGTTACGCCGCGTAAGGCTCCGCAGATTGCCGTTGCCATGGCACCAATGGTATCGGTATCTCCACCCAGATTGGCGGCCAGGATCGCACAACGTTGCGGATCGGTGTCTGCCAGTTCAACCAGTGCCAACGCCATCGGGATTGACTCGATAGTGTCCATCCCGGCACCGACGGTATGGTAAAGCTCCGCCAATGCTTCGCTATCCGGCAGATGGCCCAGGTTAGCGGTGAACTCCAGCGCCCAAACCAGACGGCGGCTGAGCGAAGGGCTGAAGGTGGTGATATGTTGCTGTTGCACCTGCTCTACCCGTGCGGGCAGTTCTTGCTTGATGGTGGCCCAATCCGCACCTTCGACAGCCCGGCTAACGGCCCAGGCAATGGCAAAAGCGCCAGCTACGGCGATATCCGATTTGTGGGTCGGGCTGCAAGACAGCCTTACCGCTGTGATAAAGGCTGGCAAATCGCCGCTTGGCAGCAGGCAACCTAACGGAGCTACACGCATGGCCGCTCCATTGGTCACGCCGTTAGCGGCGATCTCTGCTACCGGCGTACCGGCGCGGAACGCCAACAGCGCGGCTTTGGAGCTGGGGCCGAGGATATTTTTCTCAAAGGCTCCGATCCGTTCTGCCCACAGCATGATGTGGTGAGCTATACGTTCCGGCTCGACCCGGCCCTCTGCAGCCAACAGCGCATCTATCAAGGCCACTGCCTGCTGGGTGTCATCCGTGTATTCCCCGGCGATAAAGCCGTTTGCTGCGATATTTTCTGCCGGGCCAGGCAGGAAGCTGGTGATCCAACCAAAATAATCACTAACCTGTTGTAATGGCCACAGTTCTGACGGCATCCCCATCGCATCGCCCACGGCTTGCCCATAGAGCGCTCCGAGTATGGCGTGGTGAGGATTTTTTATATTTTTCATTTATATGGGTGTTCCCTGGTGTTGGTGCTAACCGATGCAAAACATCAGTGTCGCTAATGTTAGTCGTAAAATAGATCCAATTAAAGTCCAATAGTTGAAAAATGTGATTCCAATCTAAGTCCAATGCAAGCGCGCATGATGTAATTACCTTGAATGTGACAAATATGGTAAAAACGAGGCGGTTGAGGAATGCGAACAAATCAGAGGTGGGTCCGATGAATGATTTTATTGCCTGGCTGCGTCAGCAGTTTTCACAGGCAGCGGCGGCACCACGTTACATCCAGTTGGCGAACTCCCTCGAAATTGCCATTAAACAGCGTGTCTTGGGCGTTGGCGATTTTTTACCGCCGGAACGCATGCTGGCTGAAGCATTGGATCTGTCACGCGTTACCGTCAGTAAGGCGATGAGGTTGCTGGAAGAAAAAGCGCTGGTCTCGCGCCAACAGGGCATTGGTACTCGAGTGGCTATGCACATCGGCTATTCCCTCAATCAGGATAACGGCTTTACCGCGCAGGTTTTACGCAGTGGCAGCAGCGTCAGTAACCAATGGCTGTTGCGTTCCTGCATAAAGGCACCCAGCGAGGTAGCCAAGGCGCTGGAGTTGGCAAGCGACAGTATCGTGGTCAAGTTACGTCGCCTGCGGTTGATGGATGGCAATCCGGTGTCGTTGGAAACCACCTATATCCCGACCCGTTTTCTGCCCGATCCCGAAGAGCTGGAACACTCGCTGTATGCCCTATGGAAGTCGCGAGGCATTGTGCCAGAGGGCAGGCATTTTTTATTGAAGGCGGTTGCCAGCAATGACGAGAACGCCAGCTTGCTCAATGTGCAAAGCGGTACACCACTGTTACGCATTGTCCAGACCAGCCGCAACGCCCAGGGCGAAGTGCTGGAGTTCAGCGAAACGCTGTGCCGCAGCGATGTGTACGAGTTTGAGGTCAAAAGCTGAGTTATCTGAGAAATAACCATGCTCTTTTGGCGGCGAGTGCGTATAATCGCCGCCCGGCGATAAATTAACCTGCACAAGAGCACCCGAATGAGCACTACCAGCCTGATCCAACCCGAACGTGAATTGTTCTCCTACGAGCCTTATTGGGCCGAATGTTTTGGCCCCGCGCCGTTTTTACCGATGTCGCGTGAGGAGATGGACCAATTAGGCTGGGATAGCTGTGATGTGATTGTGATCAGCGGGGACGCTTACGTCGATCACCCAAGCTTTGGCATGGCGATTGTGGGCCGCATGCTGGAGGCTCAGGGCTTCCGCGTGGGGATCATTGCCCAGCCGGACTGGAGCAACAAAGAAGACTTTATGCGTTTGGGCAAACCGAACCTGTTCTTCGGCGTGACCGCTGGCAATATGGACTCGATGATCAACCGCTATACCGCCGATCGTAAGCTGCGTCATGACGATGCCTATACCGCCGGTAACGTGGGCGGCAAACGCCCGGATCGCGCCACGCTGGTCTATAGCCAACGCTGTAGAGAAGCCTATAAAGATGTGCCCGTCATCCTGGGCGGTATCGAAGCCAGTCTGCGCCGTATTGCCCATTATGATTACTGGTCGGATACCGTGCGCCGCTCGGTCCTGGTGGACTCCAAGGCTGATATGCTGATCTACGGCAACGGCGAACGTCCGCTGGTGGAGTTGGCGCATCGCCTGGCGGCGGGTGAAAAAATTCAGGATATCCACGATATCCGTAACACCGCAGTGATGCGTAAAGGGGCCATGCCGGGCTGGAGCGGGGTGGATTCCACTCGCCTGGACAAGCCGGGCCGTATCGAGCCAATTCCTAATCCTTACGGTGAAGATTTGCCCTGTGCCGACGGCAGCACGCCAGAGCCAGAGGCCAAGCCGGTCACCGTACGTGCCGCCAAGCCCAAGCCGTGGGAAAAAACCTACGTGCTGTTGCCTTCCTTCGAGAAGGTGAAGGCGGACAAGGTGCTGTATGCCCACACTTCGCGCATCCTGCATCATGAAACCAACCCTGGCTGCGCCCGTGCGTTAATGCAAAAACATGGCGACCGCTACGTGTGGATCAACCCACCGGCGATCCCGCTCACCACGCCGGAAATGGACAGCGTGTTTGCCCTGCCGTATCAGCGTGTGCCGCACCCATCCTATGGCGAAGAGCGCATCCCGGCCTACGATATGATCCGCTTCTCGGTGAACATTATGCGTGGTTGCTACGGTGGCTGTTCGTTCTGTTCAATCACCGAGCATGAAGGGCGCATTATCCAGAGCCGTTCGGAAGATTCGATCGTGCGTGAAATCGAAGAGATCCGCGACAAGGTGCCGGGCTTTACCGGGGTGATCTCCGATCTGGGTGGCCCAACGGCCAACATGTATATGTTGCGCTGCACCAACCCGCGTGCCGAGCAAACCTGCCGCCGTGCTTCCTGTGTGTATCCGGAAATCTGTACCTATATGGATACCAACCATGAGCCGACCATCAAACTTTACCGCCGCGCCCGTGAGCTGGAAGGGATCAAGAAGATCCTGATCGCCTCCGGGGTGCGTTACGATCTGGCGGTTGAAGATCCGCGCTATATCAAGGAACTGGCGACCCATCACGTGGGCGGCTATCTGAAGATCGCGCCGGAGCATACCGAAACCGGGCCATTGTCCAAGATGATGAAGCCGGGGATGGGGAGCTACGATCGTTTCAAGCAGTTGTTCGATCAGTATTCCAAACAGGCAGGTAAAGAGCAGTATCTGATCCCTTATTTCATCTCCTCGCATCCGGGCACCCGCGATGAGGACATGGTGAATCTGGCGCTGTGGCTGAAGAAAAACCGTTTCCGTCTCGATCAGGTACAGAACTTCTACCCGTCGCCAATGGCGAACTCCACCACCATGTATTACAGCGGCAAGAACCCGTTGGGTAAGGTGGGATATAAGAGTGAAGACGTGTTTATTCCGAAGGGCGATCGCCAGCGTCGCCTGCATAAGGCATTGTTGCGCTATCACGATCCGCTTAACTGGCCGCTGATCCGTACGGCGTTGGAAGAGATGGGGATGAAGCACCTGATTGGTGGCCGTCGCGAATGCCTGGTGCCAGCACCGAGCATTGACGAGCAGCGCGAGGCCAAGCGCTTACAGCGGCATACCCGCCCGGCGTTGACCAAGCACACGGACATTACCCGCCAGCGCACACCTTCCAACAAGCCACCGCGCAAGCCTATCCGCAACGGTAAGGCCTGATAGAGCAGGGAGCCCAAGCGGCTCCCTTTCTTTTATCCTCTCTAGGGGATATTCCATAAATTATCCCTTGGTGAGGATATTATTTTGTTATCCCTTTCAGGGAAGACTCTATGGAGCTAGCTATTGCCAGGCTACAAACTGTTATACGCCGCCTCGACCTTCAGCATATAACGCGGTGCCTGTGGTGACGGATGGTACTGGCGCACATGCCAGTGAAAGGCTTCCGGTGAAAGGCTGTTGATCATTCTGATGGCTTTTTGGCGATCGCTGGAGAAGGTACGTAGCAAGGCTCCCGCGCCGTTGGCATAAGCCACCTCAGTGGCATAGCGGCGGGTCACCGGATCGTCAATCCATTTCAGTTGCTGCTGTTGCAGCGCCCCGATATAGGCCGCCCCCAGATCGATATTGGTTTCTGGATCCAACAGGTCGTCATCATCCGGGCAGCCGCGTTTGCCTTTAAAACGGTAGGCATCACAACCGGCGGTGTTCGCCTTAAGCTGCATCAGGCCGATGGCGTTGGAAGGGCTGACAGCTTTAGGGTTAAAGCCGGACTCTACCTGAATAATGGCGGCGATCAGCTTGCGATCGATTTTGTATTCGTCGGCCGCGTCTTCGATTTCATCGTCATAGGCGTGAGGATTGTGGCTGGTGCGCTGGTGCTTGCTGGAACAGCCTGCCAGCACCAATAGCATTAACACCATGGTCAGGCGCGGCAAAGATGAGAAAGTCATGAAACTCCAAGCTGCTGTGATCGGATTGCTGCGCCATATCATAGCGTCAGCGACCGATAAGATCTTGGGTTAAAAGCCAATTAACGCGAGAGGCTACCAACAATATAGCAACGGGGCCGACAGTGCGGCCCCGCCATGTTTACAGAGAATCAGGATCCGGCCCTAGGCGGTTGCCGATATCCAGCTTGGTGATTTCGCCCAGTTCATCCTTATCCAGTTTGAAATCAAATACCTCAAAGTTTTCGCGAATGCGCGCGGGTGTAACCGATTTCGGGATCACGATCAGGCCGCTGTCCAGATGCCAGCGCACGACGATCTGTGCTGGCGTCTTGTTGTACTTCTCTGCCAGCTTCTTGATCAGCGGTTGATCGAAGACGCCTTCGCCCCCTTGCGCCAACGGGCTCCAGGATTCGGTAGCGATATGGTGGGTGGCATTCCAGGCGCGCAGCTGGCGCTGTTGCAGCAGCGGGTGCAGTTCGATCTGGTTGATCACCGGCGCGACGCTGGTTTCATCCAGCAGGCGTTGCAGATGTGGTGTGTGGAAGTTACAGACGCCGATGCTTTTCACCAGCCCTTGCTCACGCAGTTTGATCAAGCCGCGCCAGGCTTCGACATACTGATCCTGTGCCGGTTTCGGCCAGTGGATCAGATAGAGATCGACGTAATCCAGCTTCAGCTTTTTCAGGCTGGTTTCCAGTGCTGCCTGCGGATTGCCCTGATCGTCGTTCCACAGCTTGGTGGTGATAAATAGCTCTTCACGTGGGATCGAGGTAGCTTGCAGCGCGGCACCTACCCCTTCCTCATTTTTGTAAATCGCGGCGGTATCGATGGAGCGATAGCCGACTTCCAGCGCCTTGGTGACGGCCTGCGTGGTTTCTTCAATGCTGGCTTGCCATACGCCGAGACCCAACTGCGGCATCAGATTACCATCTTGGAGTTTGATGATGGGTTGCATGCGTTATCTCCTTATGACTGCTTTCAGGCCAAGGCCTGCTTACATGAATTTTAGTTCGCCACCTCAGTGCTTGCCGAGTTTGCGACCTCAAGCGTGCATATCCAGTACGATACGGTAACGGGCCTTGCCCGCCTCCAGATGCGCGATGGCATCGTTGACCTTGCTCAATGGAAAATGTTCTACCTGCGGCTCTATGCCATGGCGGGCGCAGAAGGCCAGCATGTCAGCCAGGCGTGAAGGGGCGCCGGTAGGCGAAGCGGAAAGTTCAGCCTGTTTGCTGATAAACGAGAACACCTGAACGGGTACCGGGTCGGGGATCGCCCCAACGAAGTGCAGGCGGCCTTTCGGGGCCAAGGTACCGATAAAGGCGTCCCAATCTAAAGAGGCGCTGGCGGTGACCAGAATAAAGTCGAGTTGATTGGCAATGGCCTGTAATGCGGCGCTGTCATTGCTTGCCACTACGCGGTGAGCTCCCAACGAAAGTGCTTCGTCGCGTTTGCTATTGGACGAGGTGAAGGCGGTGACTTCACAGCCCCAGGCGTGCATAAAGCGGATCGCCATGTGACCCAGGCCGCCAATACCGACCACGCCAACGCGCTGTGTCGGGCGGACATCGTATTGCAATAGTGGGTTGAACACCGTGATCCCACCGCAGAACAGCGGCCCGGCACTGGTCACGTCAACGCCTTCCGGCAGTGGGATCGCCCAGGCCCAGTGGCTGCGGATGCGATCGGCAAAACCGCCGTGGCGACCAATAATGGTAGGTTGTACCTCGTTGCACAGATGCTGATCCCCAGACATACAGGGGTGACAGTGCATACAGCTGCCGCGATTCCAGCCAACGCCCACCACCTGGCCAATCTTCAGCCCTTTGTTCTGCGCATGGGCACCCAACTTGGTGACTTTACCCACCACCTCATGGCCGGGTACGAACGGGTAGTGGGTCATGCCCCATTCATTGTTCAGCATGGAGAGGTCGGAGTGGCAGACGCCACAGTAATCAATAGCAACTTCAATCTCATCGTCGCCTAATGCACCGGCGTCGAAGGTAAAAGGTTCAAGCGGCTGTCCCTTGCCGGGCGCGGCCCAGGCACGAATGCTATTGTCAGATACGGAGCTGGATTGATTCGCCATAAAATTCTCCCATGGGTTAACGAGACGATGTTATGCGATGCGATCGAAAGCGCGGATAAGGCGCACAACCGTGCCCGATGATCGGTCGGGCACGGTAAGTAGAAACTAAAGCCTAGCAGGAAACTGTGATGTTGCGATGAAATCGTGTGCTGGCAATTAGCGTGCCGCTTGATAAATGCGTTGGCTGACTTCCAGTGTAATATCCCCATGCTCGCCCAGCGCGGTCATACCGTGCTGATGCAATTTTTCGAGCAGCGCAGGGATAGAGCTACCGTCGAGTTGATAATCAGACAGGCGGGTTGGCACGCCCATTTGCTCAAAGAAGGCACGGGTGGCGGCGATTGCACCGTCGATACGGCTTTCTTCGGAACCCTCACGCAGGCCCCAGACGCGATCGGCGTACTGCAGTAGTTTTTCGCGTTTCTGGGCTTTTTTCTCTACCAGCAAGGCAGGCAGGACGACGGCCAGGGTTTGCGCATGATCCAAGCCGTGCATGGCGGTCAGTTCATGGCCGAGCATATGCGTTGCCCAATCTTGCGGCACACCGGCACCGATCAGGCCGTTCAGCGCCATGGTGGCACTCCACATCACGTTGGCACGTACCGCATAGTTTTCCGGTTCGGCCAGCGCACGTGGGCCATCTTCGAGCAACGTTAACAGCAGGCCTTCGGCAAAGCGATCCTGCACCTTGGCATCGACCGGGTAAGTCAGGTATTGCTCAATGGTGTGGACAAAGGCGTCCACTACGCCGTTGGCGATTTGGCGCGGTGGCAGTGAATAGGTCACCACCGGATCGAGCACGGCGAACAGAGGCTGCACCAGCGGTGAGAAGAAGTGCTGTTTGTCACCGCTGCTTTTACGGGTGATCACCGCGCCGCTGTTGGACTCGGAGCCTGTCGCTGGCAAGGTCAGCACGCAACCCATCGGTACTGCGCTGACGATCTCGCTGCCCACGGTTTTCAGGATATGCCACGGATCGCGATCGGCCTGGTAGTCGGCCGCCGCCGCGATGAATTTGGTGCCATCAACCACCGAGCCACCGCCGACTGCCAGCAGGAAGTCGATCTTTTCTGCCCGCACGATTTCTACCGCTTTCATCAGGGTTTCATAAGTCGGGTTAGGTTCGATACCGGAGAACTCCTGCACGTTACGGCCAGCCAGCGCAGCATAGACCTGATCCAGCACGCCGTTGTTCTTCACGCTGCCACCGCCGTAGGTGATCAGGATGCGGGCGTCTGCCGGGATTTGTTTGCCTAATTCGGCAATCTGGCCTTTACCGAACAGGATTTTGGTTGGGGTGTGGAGGATGAAGTTTTGCATTATCGTATTCTCTTTTCGTGTCAGGGAAGCGCCAGCGGCGCAAAATAGCTGGAGTCTATTGTCGGTAACCTGGCCCGCTCGCACAATGCACATTCCTGTCGGTGTCTTGCCTATTTCTACACTACACTGTAGAAAAAGCATCTTTATGGTTATTATCCGTGTCGAATTATTCAGGTGATTAGAGGGGCTTGCTGATGGAGAACGTTGAATTACGTAGCCGTATGGCGCGCCAGGCGATGCGCTTTGCCGCCGCCAAAGGCTATAGCCCAACGCCCGTACCTATGGTGAAGGTGTTGTATAGCGATGAATATTACCCGCGTCAGCCGGTGATGTATGAACCTGGTATTGTCATCATCTTTCAGGGCCACAAGGTGGGCTACTGTGGCAGCAAGGTGTTTCAGTACGATCCGCGCAATTACCTGCTGATGACGGTATCGCTGCCGTTTGAGTGTGAAACCTTTGCCAGCCCGGAACAGCCGCTGGTGGGGCTGGCGGTCAATATCGACACCCAGATGCTACAGGATCTGCTGATCGATATCGGTGATGACGATTATCTGATGCAGCCTAGGGGGGAAAGCAGCGGCGTTAATCTCTCAGTGCTTAGCGATGAAATGCTGTGCGCCACCGAGCGTCTGTTGGACGTGATGGAGAAACCGCTGGATGCTCGGGTGCTGGGGCCACAGATCGTGCGTGAGCTGCTTTATTACGTGCTGCGTGGCAGTTGCGGTGCTTCGTTGCAGGAACTGGTTAACCGGCATACCCATTTCAGCCAGATCGCCAAGGCGTTGCGGCGGATTGAGAATCAGTATGCCGAGAACATCAACGTTGAACAGTTGGCGTACGAAGTGAACATGAGCGTGTCGGCGTTTCACCATAACTTCAAGGCGGTGACCAATACCTCGCCGCTGCAGTATGTGAAGTCGTATCGTCTGCACAAGGCGCGTTTGCTGATGCTGCATGACGGCCTTAAGGCCAGCACGGCAGCGATCCGCGTGGGCTACGAGAGTGCTTCGCAGTTCAGCCGCGAGTTTAAGCGGCTGTTTGGCATTACGCCGAGCGATGAGATCGCCCGGCTGCGGGACAATAGCGCCATCATGCAGGGTTAACGCGTCAGTACGATTTTGCCGAACGGGCCGCGATCGAGGTGATCGAGCGCCGCGGGTAGCTGATCGAAACGGTAACGCTGGTCGATGACAGGCTTGATGCCGTTGGCGTCGACGGCGCGTACCAAATCTTCCAATGCGCGGCGGTGGCCTACACCGATGCCCTGGATCTGCGGCGATTTCAGCAGCAATAGGCTAGCTGGAATGGCAATATCAAAACCCTCCAGCACGCCAATGACCGAGATACGGCCATGTATCGCCACGGCGCGTAGTGAATTGACCAGATTGCTGCCACCAACGGTTTCGACAATATGATCGATACCGCGATCCTGCGTCAGTTGATAGATCGACTCCACCCAATCCTCTCGCAGGCGGTGAATGCCGTGATCGGCCCCTAACGCCTTGGCACGTAGTAGCTTCTCTTCGCTGCCGGAGGTGACAAAGACCTGTGCTCCGTGGGCTTTGGCAATCTGTAGCGCGAACAAGGCAACGCCACCGGTGCCTTGTACCAATACCGATTCCCCGGCACGCAAATGACCGCGTTCTACCAAGGCAAACCAGGCCGTCAGCCCAGCGCAGGGTAAGGTACTGGCTTCGGCATCGTCTAGCGTGCCGGGAGCTGCGCTCAGCCAGTTTTCATCGACCACCACGTATTCGGCCAGCATCCCTTGATAGGTACCGCCTGCCGTACGATAAGGTGGAATGCGCGCATCACCATCAGGCTTACCCTCTATCCAGTCCGGGCTAAAGGTAGAGATCACCCGATCGCCAGGGCGAAAACGCGTGCTGCCGCTTCCCACCGCGTCTACCACGCCAGCCATATCCGAGGCTGGGGTAAACGGCAGCGGCAGATCCAACGGCATGGTGCCTTCTATCACCATTTTATCGCGGTAATTCAGCGCTACGGCGTTCACTTTCACCCGCACCTGATGTGGGCCGGGCTGTGGAATGGCGCTCTCGGTTAATTGCAGATGTTCACGCCCAACGGCGTTCATCGTCCAACGTTGCATGGTTTCGGTCATGAGGTGCTCCTGATGGGTTGAAGATATTCACAGATAATAGCGTTGATTTAAAATCACCAGTGGCGATAAAATTTCACAAGATTGTTTCCTAAAAGGCTACAAATAATAAGATTGAATGCTTCGGTATAACTCACGGTTTAACTTAATGTCTAAGTAACTCTTATCAGAAATATGCATGTTGCTTGTTTCTCAATGAGCTACGTAGAATTATCGATGCCCTTTGAAAGCGAAAACACTTTTTTGTATTCATGCACTAATTGTATAGTAGATTTATATTAATCTAAGGAGTTTATTGATTACTTATATCATTACAATGTGAGCATGTGGCTAAATGGGAAAAAATCAGCGCGTAATTGGTATAGTATTACTGAGAGAAAAATGGTTTTATGTGATGATATTAAAGTTATAGATTTGTGTTTTTCATGTTTTAATATCAAGGAGATCGCGTTGAGATGGATAATCTGAGTGGGCTAATAGCATTTGTTCGTGCAGCCGAAAATAATAGTTTCACTTTAGCTGGCAGAACATTAGGTATATCACCTTCTGCAGTGGGTAAGAGCGTTAGTCGATTGGAGGAACGCATTGGGGTGCGTCTTTTCCACCGAAGCACAAGACAGATTAGTTTGACCAGCGAGGGCTTAGATTTCTTCGGTCGTTGCCGTTCTCTGTTACAACAATTAGAGGATGCAGAAGCCGTTTTGGCTAATTCGAAGGTGCGCCCTAAAGGTGTGTTACGTGTGAGCCTACCTGCAGTGGGATATCGTCTGATAGCCGGAAGTATGCGTGAGTTTTGCAGTCGCTATCCAGAAATAGAACTCGATCTGGATTTTAGTGATCGAATGGTTGATGTAGTTGATGAAGGGTTCGATTTGGTCATTCGTAGTGGAACATTACCGGATTCTAGTCTAGTAGCTAAGAAAATCGGTACTTTCAAATTCGTTTTATGTGCAGCACCAGAGTATTTACGTATATATGGCACAGCTCAAAATTTGCAAGATCTGAACAGCCATAAGGGTATTGCTTATAAACTCCCCTCGAGTGGAAAGCTTCAACCTTGGATCCTCGAATCGAATGGTGAGCGAGTTCGGGTTAATGTGGAGTCAGCAATGGTCATGAATAGTGTTGACGCGGTATTAGCCGCCTGTCGTAATGCTATGGGGCTGGCTTATCTACCTGACTTTGTGATCCAAGAATACTTAGACAGTACTGAATTGATACTAGTCATTCCGGAACTTAGCCTCGCTGGCAACTTTTGGGTCGTTTGGTCTCCTAGTCGGTTACTGTCACCGAAGACACGTGCTTTTATCGATTTTCTAGGGGAAAACGGTTTGATGAGCAACGCCTACTGAGTCTGGTCGGCAGGCATTGCTACAGTATCAAGAAGCGATTAGCAGCTTCTTATAACGTGAGGAATATCGTATTGCTTCGACTATCTTGAGCCTAATCGGAACCTTGTAGTTGTCCATACGCTCACGGCTGAATTGCCGTATGGCACGGAGAACGTCGTTTGAGGTTTCGCCGTAATCAGCGTCTAGCACAACCTCGGCGGCAACGAACTGTCCTGTCAACCCGTTTTGTTCACCATAGGCCTTACAGTCCTTCACTTGGGGATGTTGCATTAGTACCGACTCGACCTCTGCGGGATAAACCTTCTCGCCACCAACGTTGATAATTTCCTTACTCCTGCCGAGTATCTTTAAGTAGCCATCCTCATTGATTTCGACCAGATCTCCGGTCTTGAACCAGCCATCTTTGGTGAAATTGTCCATACTGTGGTTCAGATAGCCCATAATCTGTGTGGCGCTGCGCAACCACAACTCACCGTCAACGATCCGGTATTCCGTATCACCTTCTTGAAAGCGCATAAACAGGCTATCGGACGACAGGGAGTCGGTGTTCATGATACCGGTTTCACTAGTGCCGAAAGTTTGCAGGAACTTGACATGGGGCAGGTGTGCACGAAGGGTGACGAGCAGACTTTCCGGCATAGGCTCAGTCCCGTAGGTGATCATGCGCAGCGCACCAAGATCGTAATGGATGAATACATTGTTGATGATCATCAGGTTTAGGAAGGTCGGTGATGTTGGCAGAACTGTGATGCGATATTTTTCAATGAGACTAGCAACAACATCCGGGCTCTTGATTCTGGCGATAGTTGCAGTCCCACCTATTGAGAGAATATTGAGCAGGGTATTGATCCCGCCAATATGGTCGAAAAGTAAGAATAAGAAGATACTCAGACGTCGTGGGCGCTTATGTTGGTAGCTTTCTACTAGACGGCTGAGATCATGAAGCATCGCTTTAGGTTCGCTCGTGGTTCCACTGCTGAATAAAATCAGGCCTGCATGTCCGCAGGCTTTAAGCGATTCCATCAATGGGTTTTCCTGTGTGCTCATTGGGTAACGTATAATCTGAGCCGTCTCAGTATCAATCAGGTATTGTGCCTGCGCCACGGCGAGCTTGTTTACCATTTCCTGTTCGTTGGCCGCAGTGTTCAGTGCAATTACATTGTCGTTTTGATACAGGGCAAGGAATAAGGCTATACCGGAGAGTGAAAAATCTCCTTGGATGAACACCGTGCTATGCCGTGCCACATCATTCTCCTGAAGATATTTTAGCTGGCGTAGGACTTCCTGCTTGAGTTCTGCATAGCTATAAGTATGTGTTTCGGTATTTAGGAATGGATTGTTCGTAAAAACGTCAAGATTGGCAATCAAGGGTTTGATATTCATCTAAATACTCCTTTTATATGGTTTGCTCAAAAGCGTATCGGCAGTTCATTCGGGCGTCTAAGGACGGTGCCGTTGATCCAGTCTAGGGTTTCCGGTGCCTGGCTAAGTTCGAGACCCGGCAGTTCTTCTATCAAGGTTGCCAGTACGATGGAAATCTCTAGGCGCGCCAGGGCATGCCCCATGCAGCCGTGGATCCCATGACCGAACTGGAGATGTTTAGCTTTGTCTTGCCGTTGGGGATTGATTAAAAGCGGCGAGGTGAAGACTGACGGATCCCGGTTGGCTAGAAATACATTGGCGTAGACGCAGGTACCTGCGGGAATTTCCCCGCGGCTGGTTTCTACAGTGCATGTGGTGATCCGGGGAAATGTCGATAGCCTGCCGATTGGAATAAGTCGGATGAGTTCTTCGATTAGTGTAGGTATCAGTTCTCGGTTGCTTTTAGCGTAATCCCATAGGGATGGTGCACAAAGTAGCGTGTAGATAGACTTGGTCATCACACATAGGGCGTTGTGATCGCCACCCAAGAGAATACCTGATAGGACTCCGACGAAATCTTCGTCGCTCAGAGGGTCACGAGTACTTGAACGATGGTTGACATACTGCTGGATGAAACCATCAGGTTCAGCATTTCGGCGTCCCTGTACGAAATCCATCAAATAATTGGAACTCGCCTTAACAGCCACTTCGATACCAGCAATATCGTCTGCTGGAGCCGTTTGGATGATCTGACTCCAGGGGCGAAAAATTTCGCGATCCTGCAAAGGGATGCCTAAGATCTTACAGACTGTTGACGAGGTTAGGTCTTGGAGCACGGAAGCGAACAGATCCGCAGGCAATTGTTCGCTACGCATAAGTTGAATGTTTTTGCGCGTGGTCTGCTGAACGTGCTGTCTAAGGCCTTCTACACTGCGTTTGCTGAAGGTGCGGGTAACTGTTGCACGTGAGCGCATATGAGCTGGGTTGTCGAGATTAAGTAAGAGCTCCGGCTGGGTTGGGCCAGGCAAGAAGGTTGGGCCGCCCTCAACGTTGCACAATGTTCTGCTAATGCCGGGGTCGGCAAGGAAGTTTCGGCAATCGTCATAGGTGGTCAGATGTGTTGCAATATGTCCACTTGGAAGTCGTATTTGCTGAATATCATTATTACTTTCAATGACCTGGTAGTAAGGCACTGCATCCAAGTTGGGAATATCCGTGACATGGGGATAGTTGTTAGAGTTCATGGTTTTTACCTACTACGTTAGTAGTCTGCGGCGAGTTGAGCAAGAAGCGAACTGCGTCTCGAGTCTCAATGTTGTCAACGAAATGAATAGCTTGCCAACCAACCGAACGTGCAGCTTCGCAGTTTTCTTCTACATCATCGATCAGCACACAGCTCTCGCCGGGGACCCCTAGGCACTCAGCAGCTAGAACGAATATACGCGGATCGGGCTTACGAAGGCCGACCTTGCAGGAGTCAACGATACAATCGGCAACGCTGTCCAGTCCGACCATTCGTCTCCACGGTGCTTCCCACTCGACAACATTATTAGTGAGGATGGCAGCCTTGATCCCTTTGGTCTTGACTTCATGGAATAGGTTAAACATGTGTATGTTGACTTCGTGGCCTGCAAACCACTGCTCGCCGTGGTTATCGAAATCGCAGTGGCTGATGTCTATGTCTGGATAAAGCTTTTTAAGTGCTTCGCTCATCGCCCGCCCCCATTCCACTTGGGTCATCAGGGCTAGTTCAATAGGCGCCTGGAACTGAACACCTAACGGATGAGCGACTTCGTGCATGGCTGCTTCCATCTGTTGGCGACCGATTCCGGTTTTACCTTCGTAGACTCGATAGAGTTCATCGATAGATGGAGATAGCACACCACCGAAGTCAAACCAGATTGCCTGAATGTTCATGCGTTTTTTCCTTGTGTTTGAGGTTGCTCAAGATCCACAGGGGGAATGAGCTGGGTGTTGCCCAGGGATATATGAGCAACTCCAATGGACAGCCCAACCCCGAAACCGCAGGTAACTAGGTTGTCGCGGCATAGCTGCTGTGCATGTGGTGATGTCGAGAGCAATACAGGGATCGAGGACGGGCCGGTATTGCCGGTTTTTGCCACTTGCAAAGGAATGCGTTCTTGGGTGATACCGAGTTTTTTTCCCAGATACTGCAACATGAAGGCATTGGCTTGATGTAGGAGAAAGAATGGTACGCTGCTGACATCGATCTGGAGCTCCTCCAGGAAGCCGAGTATGGCTGCAGGCACTTTCTCCAAGGCGAAATTCATCACTTGTGCCCCGTCCATAAACAAGCTGCCGATCTCGGCGCTGCAGGAGCTTTCTACCAGATAGTTCAGTGGTGTATTCAGATACGCAGCCCCTTTACCATCGGTGCTAAACGAAAAACTGAAGCTGTGTGAACCCGCTTCTACTAAGGTGGCACTGGCCGCATCACCAAAGACCATTCTTACGTGATGTTGATGGGGCCTTAGTAGCTTGCTGATGACGTCGCTGGTGCACAATAGAACTCTTCGACAGCCACCAGCCGAAACCAACATGGCGGCCTGATAAAGACCGTAAATGTAACCAGAGCAACCGAAGTTAAGATCGAAGGCGGCGATGTTTTTCTTCAACCTCAGACGAGCCGCCAACAGAGCACTACTTGCTGGTATTAGTGAGTCAGGGGTTTGGGTCACTAAAACCAATGCATCGATGCTATTGGGATCTATATCCGCATTACTGAACAGATTATGTGTCGCCGCCGCAGCAAGATCGACGCTGGTCAGATCACCAGCTATTCGAACGCTGTCGATGCCAGTGCTTTTAGCTATACGCACAGATTCCCTTGCACCGAACAAGGCAGAGAAGTCATCAAGCGTTAGCCTCCGGCTGGGTAGGGCAGAGGACAGTGCTCGGATCGAAAGACCATGAAGGATGGAAATCATTACAAACACTCACATAGGTTCAGGCATACTGCGGGAAATGGCCTCGTATAATTCGCCGAGGGTTTGTACTTCGTCGAGAATATCTGGGAACAATGTTAAGCTGAACTGATCGCTCAATATGCCTAGTAGAGAGATTTTTGCCAGGGAATCCCAGTTAACCAGTGTTTGCAGTAGGAGTTCGTCGTCGAGTTTTGATTCGTGTAGTTCAAGCAGTGCAGCCAACTCTTTTTTAAAGGCGAGTTTGTCCATGTTTATATCTCCTGATGAGTGGAACCATTGTAATGGCCACGTTTTAGATTCCACCCAGATAAATGATCTGACCGGTAATGAAGTTACTTTGGGCTGATAGGAAGAAATCGATAACGTGATTAACATCGTCGAAGGTTCCGTAACGTTTTATGGACTGCTGTTCGATCAGGGATTTCATTTTCGCCATAGGGATAGCACGAGTTAGATCGGTAATAATCGGCGTTGGCCCTACAGCGTTGACTGTGATCTTGTAGCAGGCAAGTTCTTTGGCCATCACTGTGGTGAGAGTTTCAACGGCAGCTTTCGATGCGGCATACAGTGCCTCTCCTTCAAGCTTGAGAGGTTTGGCTACGGTGGAGAAATTAACGATTCTTCCCTGTTTATTACCTTTCATCAGTTTAGCTGCTTCGCGGCTCAGTAGAAAAGTGCCCAGAAAATTAGTCCTAACGATCATTTTGGCTGTGCTATAAGGGGTAAGTAGGGAGTGGTTCATACTGGCAATACCGGCATTGTTGATCAGATTGTCCAGGCGTTCATATTGCTTACGTATTCGGCCAATCATCTCTAACACAGAGGCTTCATTCGCTACATCTACTATAAAGTGATCGTAACCGGGAATATCAAGATCGCTTGGTTTCCTGCTGCAACCGATAACACGATGTCCGAGGGACAGGTAGTGTTGTGCGAGGTGTCTGCCAATGCCCTTACGTGTGCCAGTGATCAGTGTGAGTGGTTTATATTGCATGGTTAACCTCAGAGCAGCGCTTTATAATATAATTGGCGAATGAGCCGACTGTAGAGCTGTCTCTTATACACATCTCCGAGCCCACGAGACAGGAGGTATCATCGCGTATGCCGTCTTCTGCTTGAAAAGGGGGGGGGGGGGGGGGGGGGGGGGGGGGGGGGGGGGGGGGGGGGGGGGGGGGGG